>CAZYWQ010000331.1:0-4070 GCA_964651675.1 uncultured Candidatus Sumerlaeota bacterium
CATTATTAGCTTCATTCGATGAACCTATCCCTGTGGTTTCTCATAAGAAACCTAAAAGAACCTACTATGATTCAAAATTCTCACTCACCATCAGAAAAGTAATATATAATTTCAGGGATGGGACATTAGGTCTTATCAACAACTTCTATCAAGCTGGAATGGGAGTCATAGCTGGTGGCGACATCTTCATCGGAAAAACATCTATTTTCGTATCTGACATTATAAGCATTGTTGATGACAACATCTTCACAAGACATATCCTCAGAGGAATAATTAGTGACAAATTTGAAGAATGCTCCTTCCTATTCTTCCAATGCGCAGATAATATTATGCTCGCATCTCATAATATGGAAGACCTTCCAATCGAATCGAATCTGAAAGAATACACTCGTGATGATATATTAATGCACTGGAAACTCTACCTAAAACCACACGCTCTCATAGTCATTCCAACTGTCGTAATTGCTGATGGAATAATCCGACCTGTCGGAAACATTGCACAGATGTTCAGTTTCAGAAGATTCACCGATTTACAAGTTGAAGACATTCCTACTCAAATTGACGCCTTCGGTATCGACCTTATCAGAAAAGGATTTAACGCTCGTTTCTTCTATCTATTACCAGGTGAAGAAGAACCCGACTTAAAACTATATGACGAAGAAGAAATGATGGATGAAAAAGTTCTTAAAGCTCATAATCCTGATTATGGACCAAGAGTGGATTATTAAAAACGAAGGGAGTAATTGAAAAATGAAAAAGTTAACCTCAGCATTTAAAATGCTACTGGTATTAGTATTAGGTTGTATTTTCATAATAGGTTGTGCAACAATTCATGAAAAACCCATTGAAGGTGAAAGAGAACCTGGCAATGCAGTAGGCAACTATTTTATAGATAGAGGCTATGATTTCCTCGATCTTTTCAGAATCCAAATAGGTGCACCAAGAGATTTCAAAGCATTTGGTGTGAAAGCTAAAGCTACTGCCTTAGCCGAAGCTGGTTTTGTCTACTTTTGTGGTATGAAAGTAGGTATGGAAAGAAGAGGTATCGGTATTGTCCGACAGAAAAAAGTAGAAGGTGGAATTACTCCCATATATTTTTCAAGCTTTAAAGAAATCGGCAAAGCAGGAAACTATTTCCTAAGAACAAAAACACCCTGGGCAAAAGCAAGAGATAGACGAATAATCAAAAATGGTTTTTTCTGGAGTGATGGAACAAAAAAACCTCTATCCGTAGGTGCTGAATTCGAATTCCTCTGCTTCCCTGGGCTTGATATACAATTCTATTTCTGTGAATTTGGCGATTTCTTATTTGGCATATTTGGCTTGGATCCGAGAGGCGATGATTTAAGCAAAGTTAGACAAACAAATGTAGATAATAAATTCTATCTCGACGAATAAAATAACAATTTATTTTCAGGAGAAATTAATAGATATCCAAAATCGTAATTGACAAGACTATTAAAGCAATTTCTAATATAATTTAATATTCAGTTAAAAAGTAGGAGGAACTATTAATGAAATCAAGTCCGGGAACAAAAAAAGTATTTATCTTAACATTAATGATTTGTTTATTCCTATTCTTTTCCAATATTAGTTTTTCATTAGATTATGGTAGAGAGAAAGATTATGGCTTCGAAAAAATGGCAAGAAAACTCTCTCGAGGAGTAACAAATTTCTTCACAGGATGGTTGGAAATCCCAAAAAGAATTGCGGAATCCTGGGAAGACAATGATCCTTTCACAGGATTTGTCGTTGGTGGTGTAAGAGGCTGTGGTTGGGCTTGGCTCAGAACCTGTGTAGGTGCGTATGACGCAGTAACTTTTGTTTTCCCTTATCCAAATGACTATGAACCTTTGATAAAACCTGAATTTATCTTACCAGACATTTGGGGAGCTGAAATCCCGGACAAATTTGAGTTTTAATAATAAATTCCTAAAACATTGGTTATAAACAAAAAGTGCTTAGTATAAACTAAGCACTTTTTATTTTACATCCAAAATTAATCAATATCTATTTATTAAGTTCCTGTGCTAATAGTCTCTCTGTGCTTTCTCTTTAAATCTTCAACAATGCGATAAGGTATATTAATAATACCCATCATCGGATTACCCTTAACCAATCCATGACAATCAGAACCACCTGTAATTAAGAGATTGTATTTAGATGCAATTTTGATATATTTATTCGTATCTTCAAAAGAGTGAGAAGTATGATAGACCTCTATACCATCAATCCCATCTTTAACAAACTGAAAAATAAACTCATCATGATCATATAAGCCTGGATGTGCTAAAACAACAATCCCTCCCGCTTCCTTTATCATTCTAATACATTTCTTAGCGCTCAAATAATTATGTGGTACATAACCAACTTTGCCCTTCAAGAGATATTTTTTCATAGCATATTCAATGCTATACACATATTTCCCCTCGACCAATGCCTTAGCCAGATGAAGTCTGCTAATAGTACCTTCCCCAACCTTCTTCAATATTTCCTGAAAGTCTATAGTAATACCTGCATTAGCTAACTTTTCTGTTATCTTCCATCCTCTCTCTATTCTAAAACTTCTTAACTCATCTAACTTATCCACCAATTTTTTATTTTTATAATCAATGAAGTATCCGAGAAAATGCACATCCTTCTGCCTAAATGTTGAACTTAATTCAATCCCTGGAATAATTTCCAAAGGCAATTTAGCCTGATTATTTAATGATTCCTCTCCTTTTAATCTGTCATTAATATACCTAAAAGCCTTCTCAACTCCATTTACAGTATCATGATCGGTAATAGAAATAACTCCCAAACCCATTTCGAGTGCTTTATCAACAAGTTCTTGTGGTGAAAAAGTGCCATCAGAAGCATTAGTATGTAGGTGCAAATCAACCTTTCCGTTCTCCATAAATAATCTTCTTTCTTAAAAAGAATGGTCACTACTTTAACAACATCGACTTTGAAACCTTATCAAGAATCCCATTCACAAATCTTGAAGAATCCTTATCCCCATATTTTTTTGCTATTTCAATTGCTTCATTTATCGAAACACTATTAGGAATATCATCGCGATAAAGTATCTCAAATATACCCATTCTTAATATGTTCTTATCAATGACAGCAACTCGATCAAATCTCCAATTTTTCAATTTCTGCTTAATAATATCATCTAATTCCCCGTATTTCTCCAATATTCCTTTTGCCAAATCAGATGCAAACTCTTTCACGGATACATTAACATTCTGATTTCTCTCCCAAAACGAATCTAAAACAGTGGTAGGATTCTCACCCGAGACTTCTATCTGATACAAAATCTTTAGTACAATCTCCCGAGCTTGTCTTCTTTTTCCAATTTTCATTATCTTATCTCTAATACTGGGATTTTCAGCTTTTGACCTTCTTTTAGAGTATCTTTGCTCATTCCATTAGCTTTTTTAATCGATTGAATAGACACACCATACTTTTTTGCTATTCCCCACAAAGTGTCTCTCTTCTTAACAACATAAGTCACATAGTGTACATTATTAGCAGCGGTTGTCTTAACAGTCGTCGAAGAATATGGATATTTATATGAAACAAAATTGGGATCATCCACCTGACTCTTAAAATAATCATTTAATCCATTAAAAACAGACACACAAAAATCATGTCTAAATGACTCATTGTAGATTAATTTCAAATCTTCAATATGAGTTACGAATCCTATTTCAACCAAAATAGCAGGCATTTCATCGTTCTTCAAAACCCTGAAATTTGCTCCTTTAATCCCACGATTATACCTTTTAAAATAATAGTGATTCCTTACATCCTTGAATGTTCTCACCACATTTTCCGCCACACTAACACTATCCCATGCGAATTTATTCATCGCGTCTTCCTCGAGATTTTTCAGATGAAGCATAACCAATGGATCATCCTTTAATTCCCTTTCGATCTCAAGGTCATTCTCAAAGTCAACCAGTGCAGTCCTGACACCCTTTGGATTCAAATAATAAATCTCTATTCCACGAGCATATTTAAACCTACTTTTACTAAAAGGTGCATTTAAATGAAGACTAATAAACATATCACCTTTATTT
>CAZYWQ010000332.1:0-4054 GCA_964651675.1 uncultured Candidatus Sumerlaeota bacterium
GCCCTTACTAAATAAGGTATATATTCTCGATTACCACCGGATGCAGTTTCTTCTCCACCAGGTAACATCAAAATATGTGTAGCATCGTAAATTACTGGACAACCAAAGCTTTTGATAATAGGAAATGAGCGCATATCCACGACTAAGTTATTATACCCAAAGGAATATCCTCGTTCCGTTATCATTACATTTTCATTCCCAGTACTTCTAACTTTTTCGATAACATTTTTTACCTCATACGGAGAAAGAAATTGCCCCTTTTTAACATTTATAACTTTCTTTGTGGATGAAGCTTTTAATATCAGAGAGGTTTGTCTACATAAAAAAGCAGGTATCTGAATTATATCAGCAACTTTAGAAACTTCATCTACTTCATTCTGACAATGCACATCCGTTAAAATTGGAACATCAAGTTCTTCCTTAATTGTTTTTAATATACTAATACTTTCTTCGAATCCAATACCTCTGAATGAATGAACTGATGACCGATTTGCCTTATTGTAAGATACCTTAAAGATAAAGGGTGCATTTAATGATTGAGTAATTTGTTTCAACTCTTTAGCGATATTTAATGTCCATTCTGCACTTTCAATGATACAAACTCCCAATATGAAAGCTAATGGATTATTTCCACCAATTTTAATATTTTTTATTTTAACGATATGCTCCATAATGTATACTCTATAGATTATTTTCCTGATAAAAACAGCTCTGAAGACTTTTTCTTTTTGATGCTAAACTTGATAAATTCGCGGAAGAGTGGATGAGCCTTAAATGGTTTTGATTTGAATTCAGGATGGAATTGACAACCAACAAAAAATGGATGGTCTTCGATCTCTATCATTTCTACCAAATTACTATCAGGATTATGTCCAGAGAAAATTAAATTATGTTCTCTGAGAATAGGTATAAACTTATCATTTATTTCATATCTATGTCGATGCCTTTCAGATATATCCTTTCTTTTATAAATTCGGTGCGCCATCGTGCCTTCAGTAATCTGGCATTTCCAGGTGCCTAATCGCATTGTTCCGCCTAAATTCTTTATTCCTTTTTGAGATGACATTAACGAGATAACAGGAGAAGGTGTTTCCGGATTAAACTCTAAGCTGTTTGCATCTTTCAATCCACACACATTTCTTGCAAATTCAATGACTGCACATTGCATACCAAGACAAATTCCAAGATATGGGATTTTATTTTCTCTCGCATATTGGACAGCTTGAATTTTCCCTTCAATTCCTCTTCCTCCAAATCCTCCAGGAATAAGAATGCCATTCACTTTATTTAATAGAGAAACTCCCTGACTTTCAACACTTTCTGCATCGATTCTGTTTATCTTAACTTTAAATTGATTCTCAAATCCTCCGTGTCGGAGAGATTCATATATGGATTTATAGGCATCTTGTAACTCAAGATATTTCCCAACAACCGCAACATTAATTTCATTAGTACTACTCTTGATAATCTTTTTTATCCTTACCCACTTATCAAGATTTTTAGTCATCTTTCTTATATTAAGTTGTCTCAATATCTCTCTATCAATTCCCTGACGCTCCAAATTCAAAGGAATTTCATATATTTCTTCGACATCGACAGCCTGGAACACAGCTTCAGGATTAACATTACAAAACATCGCAATTTTGTTCTTTATATCTTTGCTGAACTCTTCTTCGGTTCTACAAAGTAAGATATCAGGTTGGATACCGATTTCCCTCAGTTCTCTAACGCTATGTTGAGTTGGTTTTGTCTTGACTTCATCGGCTACTTTCAGATATGGAACAAGTGTGAGATGTATATATAATATATTATCCGAACCAATATCAAATTTTAGCTGACGAACTGCTTCCAAAAAAGGCAAGCTTTCTATATCCCCTATAGTTCCACCAATCTCAGTAATAACAATATCGCTATCAGTAACTTTTCCAACCTTAATTATCCGATTTTTTATTTCATCCGTAATATGTGGAACAACCTGAACTGTAGCACCAAGATAATCACCATGTCTTTCTTTACTGATGACCGTTTCATAGATTTGACCTGTAGTTACAGCACTCAAATTAGACAATTTTGCACTTGTGAATCTTTCATAATGTCCAAGATCAAGGTCTGTTTCAGCACCATCATCCGTTACATAAACCTCACCATGTTGATAAGGACTCATCGTTCCTGGATCAACATTGATATAGGGATCGATTTTTTGGAGTGTAACTTTTAATCCATAGGCTTCCAGCAATGCTCCTATAGATGCTGCTGATATCCCCTTTCCCAATGATGAACAAACACCACCTGTAATAAAAATATGTTTTGACACTATTAGTTTACTCTCCTTCTTTTTAGTGCAGTATTAATCAATCTATTTTTTTAATATTCCGTTTCTTCTTTTCTATAAGTAAAAATTTCCTCAACTTTTTTCAGATCTTCTGGAGTATCCACACTGATCGAGTCTCTTTCAACATCAACCAACCTTACTTTGAATCCATTTTCCAAAAACCTCAGTTGTTCAAGGCATTCAGCCATCTCTAATTTTGTAGGTTGCAAATCAGCAAATTTATCCAACACTTGCTTTCTATAAACATAAAGCCCCAGATGTTTATACCCAAAACAAAAATTCTGACTAATGAATTCTTTTATATCATCAACTCTTTCGATATTAGGAATGGGAGAGCGAGAAAAATACAAGGCGTAATCGTTAAGATCACAAACAACTTTCACGATATTATAGTTTTTAAAATCGCCAAGATTACAAATAGGTATTTTAGCTGTTGTTATATCAGCATCAGGATCTTTCAAAATTGCTTCAATTGCTGCATCTATCGATGAAGGAGGAATCATTGGTTCATCGCCCTGAACATTGACAGCGATATTAAAATCCAATTCATGAGCTGCTTCAGCTATTCTATCTGTTCCCGAAGGACATTCAGGATTTGTTAATACACATTCGCCTCCAAATGACTCAACTTTGTCATAGATTTTCATATCATCTGTTACCACAATCACCTTTTGAACATATTTTGATTTCTTAACACGATCATAAACCCATTGAATCATAGGTTTACCACAAAGATCTGCCAGTGGTTTTCCGGGGAATCTCTTTGAGTCATATCGTGCCGGAATAAATCCCACAATGTGAACATCTTTCATAATTTTGCCTCTCCCTAAATATTAAAAGAAAAGTGGTCTCGATAATCCGCTTTTCTCTCAATATAATATTTTTATTGAACTAAAACTAAAAATAATTCGCCCTTTCGATAACTCGGAAATAATCTTTCAAAAAGGGAAATGATTTTACTAAACGGGTCTGCAAGATAATATACTGTTATAAATGATGTCAAATAATAATTTCAAATATATTCACTTATATCTTTTTTTTACTGCGATATAGACATCGCATTACAGTTTCTTCAATCCTGTTTTGTCTATAACTGCATAAATCAATTGTGGTTCATCTACTTTGTCTTTTCCAAGCTTAATCGCTTTCTTTAGCAAGTTTATAGCACTCTCAAGATTCTTGGAATCATTGTACTCAATTGAAATAAGTGTCTCCCCCTTATCTACAGCATCACCAATCCTTTTGTTGACTATCAATCCCACTGCTGGATCGATAGAATCAGTATACTTCTGTCTTCCTGCTCCTAAAATACACGATGCAATTCCAATTTTCATTGTATCCATCTTTTGAATATATCCTGATTGTTCAGATTTAAATTCATATTTATTCTCTGCAGACGGTAATTTAGAAATGTCTTTTACCGTCTCAACATCCCCACCTTGCAATTCGACCATCCTATAAAAACACTCTAATGCTTCACCATTTTGCAATTTATCATTGAGTATCTTTTTCGCCTCATCAACATTATCTGCTTTTTTACCCAAAACAAGCATATAATTACTCAATGCAATGGTAATATCCAAAAGGTCTTTCGGACCCTTACCCTGCAATATTTCCAGCGACTCCTTCACTTCTAATGCATTACCAACATATTTACCCAAAGGTTGATTCATATCAGTGATTATTGCGATTGTTTCTCTGCCCATTTCTGTTCCGATATTT
>CAZYWQ010000333.1:0-4048 GCA_964651675.1 uncultured Candidatus Sumerlaeota bacterium
TGTTATGATGGATCAACTGTCCTTGTTTATTGCAGTCGACCATAAAGGGAAGATATTTGAGGAAGAAGCTGTTGAGAAAAAAGAAGAATTTCCATTGAGTGAACATCTGGACAAGAGTGTAGAAGAGCTTGAGTTATCAGTGCGTTCATACAACTGTCTTGAAGCGGCTGGTATTAAGACAATAAGGCAATTGGTACAAAAGACAGAAGTGGAAATGCTTAAATACAGAAATTTCGGGAAGAAATCTCTATCAGAAATAAAGAGAGTGCTGGCGGAGATGGGATTATCTTTGAATATGAAGCTTGATGAAGAGCAAAAATAAGACTATTGGGATGAATTATAAAGATGAGACACAGAAAAAGAAGCGCAAAATTATCCAAAACGACATCTCACAGAAGGGCTATGCTCAGGAACTTGGTTACGAACTTATTGATTTATGAAAGAGTGAAGACGACAGTTCCAAAGGCGAAGGAAGCTCGTCGATTTGCCGATAAGATGATAACTTTAGGCAAGGAAGGTTCACTTGCTTCGAGGAGAAAAGCATTGACGTTCATACAGAGGAAAGATGTAGTGCATAGACTTTTTGAGGAAATTGCTCCGCGATTCAAGGATAGAAACGGCGGTTACACACGGATTTTAAAAATAGGACCAAGGACTTATACGAGTGATGCTGCCGATATGTCCTATCTCGAGTTAACAGAAAGAGGAGAATAAATTAATAGATTAATTTAAATAAATGTTTATGAATAAAAAAGGCTGATGAAAATCAGCCTTTTTTATTGTTGTAGGGAACGGTCGTGACCGTTCCCATATAAATGTTTTATTAGGAAGCTCTAACTACAATGATGAGTGTATCATCATTATAGGGCCAACCACCAAGAATAACTTTTTTATCCTTTTGCATTTCAATATTAGAATTCAAAAGTTCCTGATTATTCTCATCCTTAATTATTATTTTAGCATCGATCGTATCTCCCTCACTCTTTGATACTATTTCAAATGTCAAAGAATTAGGAAGAGAAACCGAATTCTTTTTACCTTCAGTAACCTTTATCTTCTTTCTACTTATCTCTTCATAGGTTTTGAATTTATATAATGATTTCAGGATAGTAATTATATCTGAATCTACCTTTTTAGCGATTTTTTCTTTCTGTTTATTTGATGCCTTAATCGAAATAATGGTAAAATTAATAAATTTATTTTTATCAGGTTGCTGAGAGAATAAGGGCACAAGAAGAAAGAGCGTTAAGAATAAAATAAGATTTCTTTTTCTCATTTATAAGTTTCCCTTTCCATATTAGTCTTTTGCAAACCAGATCACAAGTGTGTCTGATCCTTTTGGTTGCATTATTATCAGGTTCCCCAACTCTTTAGCATAAGAAATAGATTTCAGTTTGGGTGTAGTAGATTTCTTTTCACCCGGATAATAAGCAACAAGTGAATTACCACTATTTTCTTTATTTTTGAATAGAAAAATAATCCCAAACAAGACCAATAAACAAGCTGCCCAAAAAGCCGGCTTCGAAAATAAAAGCTGAAATAGATTATTATGTTCTCTCTTCAGCGAAGTCGAGCTTTGGTAATTATTTATTATTTTACTCTTTAAATTTTCCCAATACTCCTGGTTATGCTCAGGTACAGATCCCGTCTTCAACGCATCTCTAATCTCTTTAAATTGCCTGAATTGTTCCTGACAGGATTTACACTCATTAATATGTTTTTCGATTTCAGGTCTTCCCTTCTCAGGTAGCTCATTATCGAAATAAGCGAGAAGTTCATTCCTTATTTTTTTGCATTTATCTTGCATAATACACTATCCAATTTCTTTCTTAAGGACATTAGCTAATTTCTTTCTTGCATTAAAAAGCCGTGACATAACCGTTCCAACACTAATGTTCAAAATCTTACTAATCTCATTATATGTAAGTTCCTGGCATTCTCTCAAGATAATTATCTCTCTATGTTCTATAGTTAAACAATCAAGCGCCTTGTCGAGTATCTGATGAAATTCTTTGTTCTGCAAATGATCACTCGGTAATGGTTGTTCAGAAGGTATATTATTTTCAAGGCTTTGTTTTTCATCAAAATTATAATCTTCTAAATAGTATGTTTTAGCTCTGTACTTGGCTTTCAGAAAATCTTTACAACAATTAACCGTGATCCGATATATCCAGGTAGCCAAAGACGACTTACCTTTGAATCCTTTAATCTTCTGAAACACCTTAATAAAAACTGTCTGCGTAATATCCTCAACATCCTGATGGTTTCTAATATGGTTATAAGCCAAATTATAAACCTTTTTGCTATACATATCAATAACTGTCTCTAATGCGTTTTCATCACCTTTCTTAAGAGAATCAATAAGTTCTTTTTCCTCAGGAGTACTTTTAAATTTATTATTCATATTATTAGACTTCTGGTCAGTGTTTTATATTCATTATCTAATAAATGATTTTAAGGCTGCTGACAGCCTGAGACCAAGAAAATTTATTCTGTTGAAGTTGTAGAAGCTTCAGGATTAGTAAGATTATCAGAAATTTCCGAAGACTCCCCTATTTCTTCTGATGAATCATCTAATTTATCTTTTTCTTCTTCATCCTGCTGTTCCTGTTCGGATTCTTCAATAAGCTTTTGTGACAATTCTTTAAGCTCATTTTTTACTTTGATGTCATCGATATGGCTTAAGGCTCTTTCGCAAATTGCGATAGCTTTATCATAATCTCCTTTAGAAATGAAGGCTCTTGCCAGGTATTTATAATTATTTGCTCTTGATGGATCCTTTTTAATTGATAATTCAAAATATTCAATCGCCTTGTCTTCATCTTTTAATTTTAAATACAATTGGCCCACTCTATAGTAAGCTTTTGCGTATTCAGGGTCGAGCTCAATTGCCTTTTTGTATTCTTCAATGGCTTCTTCGTATCTGCCTTGTTTTTTGAGTTTCTTGCCTGCATTATAATGCTTTTTTGCGCCGTAATTTTTACATCCTAAAGAAAATAGTAGTGATATGATTAGTATTACTATATATGTTCTTGAGTAAAAACGAGTTTTGCGCATTGTGATGTCTCCATTAGTTATATTATTTTAAGACATATTCTTACTTTTAGAATGTTATGGTGATGAAGATAGCCTGAGACTTAAAAATTATTCTTATAAGATTAGACAGACTTATTTATATAAAATCAAGTCAAAAAAAGGATTGTTTTGTTTTTCATAACCGATAGTTGTTTGCTCACCGTGACCAGGATACACCTTCATTTTATCGTCGAGTACAAATAATTTATTTTTTATACTGTTGATTATTTCATTTTCGGAACCACCTGGTAAATCAGTTCTGCCTATACCTAACTGAAAAAGTGTATCACCTGTTAACACATATTTATCTGCCAGAAGCGAAATACTCCCTTCGCTATGACCAGGTGTATGTCTGACAGTTAATTTGAGATTCTCGACTTCGATAGTGTCGGAATCCTTAAGCAAAATCTCGGCTTTTTCGGATGTGAAATCACAGGAATAAAAAGATGAGGCATTCAATAACGAATTATAAAGCATATTCTCATCTAAGGGATGGACACAAATAGGCGCTCCAAATTCCTTTTTCAGAAGATTATTTCCCATAATATGGTCGAGATGACCGTGTGTATTAATGATATATTTAACAATCAAATTATTAGACTTGATAAAATTAATTACATCATTACTTTCTTCGCCACAATCGACGACAATACATTCTTTGCTATTCTCCGATCCAAGAATATAACAATTCGACTCGAACATAGTTAGTACAAACCTATTCAAAATCATACCTAATTGCCTCCATTAATCATTTCCAAAAATTTTTTTTCTGATAGGATATCAATCCCCAATTTTTTGGCTTTGTCAAGTTTAGAACCAGGACTCTCACCAGCAATTAAAAAATCAGTATTTTTGCTTACCGAATCGTGAACCTTGCCTCCTTTTGAAAGAATGACTTTTTTAGCATCTGAGCGATTGTATTGCGACAAAGTCCCCGTGATAACGAAGGATTTTTGATAGAATGGATTAGTCG
>CAZYWQ010000334.1:0-4031 GCA_964651675.1 uncultured Candidatus Sumerlaeota bacterium
GAATGGATACATCTGCACAATCTTGCGGCATATAATATACCGATTTTCGCAGGATTCAGAGATTTCCTGAAACCGCAGAAGACGCATTGCAAATGGATTCACGCCATAGTTGATGACAAGAAAAAAATTGAGCAGTTAACGAAAGAGCTGGTAAATATCGGAATTGACTTTGAGAAAAACGACATTGGAATGCTTGTTGCCTTCCCTCTTGAGGTATATAAAAAGAAAATAGAATAGTCTTAATCAAAAAATTCATTCTCGATATTCAATATTAAGACAAAATCATCTATTTATTATTTTCCTCCTCCAAATATCCTCAAAGACCAATTTAGTTACATAATGAAATTTATTCATCAGAAGATTTGTTGAAGAACCGCTGTCTAATTGAGCATAAAAGTCTTCTTACAGGTAGAGAAACAAAGGAAGTGATTGGAGCATCGAAGAGATACTTTGATGCCTGAGAATAGGCTATTATCGCTTCTGGATAATTCTTCAATCTCTGTTTAATCTGACCTAATAAATTAAATAGACGAAATGACTCATACTTCGAATATGAAATTCCTCGCTTTGAAAGTTCCAACCGTTCTCTGATAAGTTTCTCCGATTTTTCCAACGACGCAATCGATTTATCCACTTTATAATAACAAGCTGCCAAATAATAATGCGTATAGGAAAGAGGATAAAACTTAATCAAACTCAGTGATTTTTCAAGATACGGAATAGCTTCCTTGTATTTTTTCAGAAAGACATAAGCATTTCCAATTAATGCAAACACATACGGATCGTTCGATGAGCCTTTTAAAGAGCGTTTAAAATATCGCACTGCTGACCGATATCTCCCCAACCGCATACACAACTTACCCAACTTATCCAGAACCCACTTATCTTCCTTTACCTGACTGGCTTTGGCGAGAATTCGTATGGCTCTAATCGGATTAGTCGTCTCATAAATCATCGCATAATATTTATAAGCATTAAGAAACTCAGGATCTTCTTTTATGATTTCTTTAGCGATCTGAATCGCCTGAGTTCTCGACTGAACCAATGTATAGTATTTTATCAATTCGGTTTTGGCTTCCTTATCATCCGGATTTTTCTCAAGAATCCTCTGAATCTGGTCATATCCCTTCTGAATAAGAAAATTTCTCAAACAAAACCGTATATACTCCAATATCGCCTGATGCTCGTAATCTTTTATCCTTAAAATCCGACCAAACATCTCGTCAGCTTTATCAACTTTCCTTGTTGTCTCATAAAAAGAAACCATATAATAAAGTAGCCAAAGCTCATCAGGAGCCAATTCCAACGCCTTCTTCAAAGTCCTCTCGGCATCATCTATTTTATTACTTAACGAATAAGTTAAACTTAAGCGATAATAAGCATCTGTAAAATCTGGT
This sequence comes from uncultured Candidatus Sumerlaeota bacterium, assembly GCA_964651675.1. Taxonomy (GTDB): domain Bacteria; phylum Sumerlaeota; class CAZYWQ01; order CAZYWQ01; family CAZYWQ01; genus CAZYWQ01. Next base: position 1,398 of record CAZYWQ010000334.1, read on the forward strand.
TTGAGTTCTATAGCCCTTTTGAAAGCCTGTGTTGCCGATTCAATCTCGCTTTTATCCTGACATACCTCACCTTTCCTGAAATACAACAGATAGTTTTCAGGATACTTTTCGATACCCGTATCATAAATCTCGATAGCCTTATCATAGTTATTTGATAATCGGTAAAGATAACCCAAATAGGCATAAATAAAGGGCGAACTTAAATTATCCGCTATAAAATTATTAAACAGTGCAATACCATCATCAAACGCCTTATCCTCAATCAGTATCTCCAGCAACTTTTTGAATGCATATTCATAATTAGCATCCGAATATATAGTCTTCTTCAAATATTCTATAGCCAATTTCTTATTATTAAGTCTGAAATAACAAACTCCGGTGTGCGACAAAATCCACTTATCATTCATCGATGACTCGATTTCCAGAGCCTTTTTATAAAACGAAATAGCCGAACCATAATCCTTATTCTGTTCATCGATATAACCCACACCGCACAAATACCACGACTCTTTGGGTTTCAGATTGATGGCTTTCAGAAACCATTTCCTCGCATCTTTCCTATCACCCAACTTTATATAAGACTCTGCCAATCTTCCCATTGCCCAATCATACTTATTATTACTTTTGACAGCCTTATGATAGTATTCTATTGCTTCTTCATAATCCCCTTTTTGTTCATAAAAATAGCCAATGTGACTTAACGCATAGTCATAACTGCTATCGATTTCGACCGCCTTCAAATACTTACCCAGTGCCTCTTTGGAGCGTTTTTGTGCAAGAAAATTGTCTCCCAATTTTGCATAAGTCCAAGGATTATCTGGACTTATCTCAATAGCTTTTTGATAATACCCTTCTGCATCCGTTAGCTTCTCCATAGAATCGCACAGTATCCCTGCCTCCATATTCAACGAGTAATCATTTGGATTCTCCTCGATACCCTTTTGATAAAATAATAAGGCACTATCAGGTTGATTTGCTTTTATTAATATCTTTGCTATCTTATCATAGTGGGATGTGTTGTGTGGTTCTAATTTAATGAGAGCACTGAAATATTCTGCAGTAACTTCACAGAATTCGTCTTTTGCTGCTTGATCTGAAAAGTTATTTATATCGATATTACCTAATATATCACAGATAAACTTTAAGGTTGAGAGTTGCTCTATTTCCCCCAACTTAATCCCCTTTATAATTTCATAGCATTCACTATATTTTTTTTCTTTAACTAAATTAGAAAGACTTGTATAAAGTTCATTATTAATAGACATTTTATTCAGAATTCCATATAAAAATTAATAACAAGTTATTTTATAACAACCTTAACACCTCAAATCTATAAAAATTTTAGGTAAATAGATATGGACTATAAGAAATATATGAAATCAGCTCTAAAAGAGGCAGAAAAAGCACTAAATAAAGATGAAGTACCAGTAGGATGCGTAATTGTAAAAGAAAATAAAATCATAGCAAGAGGATATGATAAAAGAGAAACCTTAAAAGACCCAACAGCCCACGCCGAAATCATCGCTATCAGAAAAGCATCGAAAAAAATGGGTGATTGGAGACTTGAAGATTGCGATTTATATGTAACCTTAGAGCCTTGTCCAATGTGTCTCGGAGCTGCAATATCAGCACGAATCAAAAGAATAATCTATGGAGCAGAAAATCCCAAATCGGGAGCAATTAACACTGTTATCAATCTCCTCGAATCCAAATGGAATCATAAGATCAAAGTAATTTCAGGTATTCTAAAGGACGAATGCTCCGAAATTCTTAAAACATACTTTAAAAACAAAAGATAATAGAAGCAATCTTACTCACTCCAAACGAAACAGGTTTTATCCCAACCAAACAGTTCCAAGCTATATATGAATCTCCTAAAGTGATTAAGGGCTATATGCCGATAAATATATAGAAATACACCAATTTACTCAAATGGGGATAGGAAAATGAAAAAGAAAATAATTTACCTATTTATTTTTATCTTATTTACCTCATTTCTTTTAAACGCTCAGAAATTTACTTCACCTTCACCTGTCAATACTGATGCAATTTATGACGGACTCGGAGACTATGATCTTTCCCTCATCAAGCGAAGTAATGGAAATTTGTATTGTGTATGGGAAAAATACCCACTTTCGGATAATGATATTTATTTTTCTGAAAACTCAGGTTCAGGTTGGTCTACTATTACTCGACTGAATACCTCTGATACCTACAACGATTACAATCCTGTTGTTACCGAAAGAAACAATGGTGATCTGGTATGTGCCTGGCAAAGAATGACCACCATCACTGATCGCGATGTATTTTATTCTATCAACACAGGTTCAGGCTGGTCAACTCCCGCGGTCTTGCATTCATCTATGACCTCTAATGCTCGATATGATTGTGGAGCTCATCTATTCGAAGATAGTAGCAGCAACTTATGGTGCGTTTATTATTGTGGGACGGCTGGTGTGGATTATGACCTTTACTATTCCAACTATACAGGTTCTGAGTGGACAACTCCTACACTTCTTAATACAAATGGCGATTCAGATAGTGGCGATGATTTTAGTCCCTGGTTGATCGAAGATAACAGTGGAAACATCTATTGTTGTTGGAGAAGTAACGAGGACTTGGGCGGTACAGCAG
>CAZYWQ010000335.1:0-3075 GCA_964651675.1 uncultured Candidatus Sumerlaeota bacterium
ATTTTTCCCTGTTCTTCTCAAAGGATTCAGATATTGCCTTTCTATCAATTGGAAAGATCCAACACTCAGAAAATTGCTTCTGTTACTATTACCATCGTTTTATGGTCTTGCGATTGCTGAAATCAATATCATCGTCGATAAGAATTTAGCCAACTTCATAGGTCCTGGTTGTGTAACAGCCCTAAGTTATAGTCACAGGATTGTCCAATTACCATTAGCCATATTTGCAACAGCACTTGCAACCGCATTGCTACCATCTCTTAGCCGACAGGTTATAAACAATGATATGGCTGAATTAAGAGAAACTGCATCATTCTCTCTAAGAAATCTTCTCGTTATTATGATACCATCAAGTATCGGGCTGATTGCACTTAGCTATCCTATATCGGAACTAATCTATCAGAGAGGACTCTGGACAACCGAAGGAACTCAAAAAACGGCAATTGCACTTGTTTTTTACTCTGTTGGTCTTGTTTCTTTTGCCTCACTCAGAATCATCACTTCCGTTTTCTATGCTAAACAGGATATGATTACTCCTGTTAAGACCGGTGTGGTAGCTATGATATGTAACATCATTTTGAATCTAATTTTAATGCACACACCTCTTAAACACGCAGGACTGGCATTCGCCACTTCTATCGCAACAACCGTAAACATAACCTTGCTACTGATTACATTAAGGAAGAAAATTGGAAAATTAATCGACAAAAAACTGATAACCACCGTCGTTAAAACAACATTCATTTCCATCATAATGGGTATAGTATGCTATCTCATCTACAAATTCAGACAATCGAGTTTCACCGAAGGCACAACTATTTATAAAACAATCTTCATAACCGTAAATATATTTACCGGAATCATTATATTCGTAGTCGGATGTTTAATTATAAAATTATCGGAATTAAAAACCATACTAAGTATCGTTTTGAAAAAGAATCCTAAAAAATAAGAAAATCTCTCCTTGACAGATTGGACAAAAATTCTCTTAATTCCAATTCAAGTAGCATTCTGAAATAAAATATAAATATGGAAACTGATACAACCAAAATAGAGACTAAAAAGAAAATACTACTCGCAGAAGACAATGATGATATAAGAAAAATAATGAAAATTTTCTTAGAAGATCATGGATACGACATCTTCAAAGTCACCGAAGCCGAAAAAGTCATACCCGCTGTCCTATCTCAAAGACCAAACATACTGATACTTGATGTAATGTTACCAGGGACAAAAGATGATGGACTTAGCATCTGTCAGAAAATCAAGCATAAATATGCCTGGTTAAGAATCCCGATTTTAATTGTATCAGCCATTGCTACAGGAACAAAATATTCAGAAAGAGAGATGCGGATTAAGACCGGTGCCGATGATTTCCTCAAAAAACCATTCGAGAATAATGAATTGCTTCGACGCATCGAAAGACTTTTATACATAAACAACTAAATCCCACAAAATTTAAAATCCCTACCACTCATAAAAATTTAGGGACAGAACGATGTTCTGTCCCTACAGTTAAACTTAGTGAGCACCTTTAGGTGCGTTTAATTATACAATTTACTTTTAACAGATCTAAAGACTCTCACTACATATTATTGCAATACATTGTGTCTCTACCAATAACTTCGAAATCTCTTATTTTTCCAATTCCATCTTGAAATTGATATTGAATTTGAACTTAAGACTCTGTGGTGGTTCTTGTGTTCCCATCGGTGTTAAAGAAATGTCAGCGTCAACAACTCCATTGAAAGTGGATGCAAGAGCATCTCCTATTTCATATCCAAAATTCTGCACTCCCGTTCCATTAAATGAAAGTTTCTTGATATTCAAAATGCCCATAAACGATGTGATCGATTTATTATCTACATTCCATACGATGGTGGAAACAATATTGGCTGATTTTTCTCCGTATTTTTCATCCAATGATGAAAGCTTGTTATCAATTTTTATTTTATCAATCTCGCCTATGAATCCAAATGCCTGCAACAATTTGGCGATATCTATCTCATTTGACCATTGATGACCCACTTCAATAGTTCCTTCTGGAAGAGAAGGTGAAAATTCAGAAAATTGCTTCATCAGATTTTCCTGCATCGCCTGTTGAGGAGAAGCTGGTGGAGGAGCACCTGGTTGAGTTCCTTGCGGAGTAGCACCTGGCGTTGGTGAAGGAGCTGCCATTGGACCGGTTAGGAAATTCATCTTTACAAATTTCCCTTTGGGAGACATCACAACTTCGGTTTTCTGCGTGAAAGAATCCATCATTGCATTCTGCATATTTGGATCAGATTGCTGTTCCACTCCATTAATTATCATCTTGGTACCACTTTCATTGATAATAACCTTTGTTTCTTGTGGTGGTGCATTGGGTTCTGTCACTTTCGAACTAAATGTAATATTTGGTGATGACATACTCTGTTCCAAAACACCATTTCCGTCTTCATCAATATTTAGAACTTTAATCTCCTGCTTACTTGAGTAATCGATGTCACCTGATACATTTGCCTTCTGAGGGACATCAACCTCGAATTTACATCCCATTTTCATATTGTATTTTGTTACTTCACCCTTCTTGAACTTGTACTCTAAGTTCACTCCACTAAAAACTGACACAGACAGCAATGCTATAATTGCCATCGTTAAAAGAAGTAATTTACTTCCTTTCATCAACTTCATACTTATTCTCCTTTCTCTCGGGGAGCCTTTGGCTGAGTTTTTTGTTGATTAAAACTAATGAAAAGGATACTTATAAGAGAAATTTAAATGTCATTATCGCCTTCGATACAACTAAGTCAACATTATTTTTAAAGATGCCTGAAGTAAGCGTAATCATACCTACATATAACAGAAAAAACTTCCTAAAGGAAGCTATCAACTCGGTTCTTAACCAGGATTATAAGGATTTCGAGTTAACTATAATCGATGATGGCTCTACCGATGGAACACAGGAAACTTTAACAGAATACAAAGGGAAGATAATCTACGAATATCAGGAAAACAAGGGACCAAGTGCTGCGAGAAATCTCGGCATTAGACTCTCCAAAGGCAAGTTCATATCATTTCTTGATTCAGATGACC
>CAZYWQ010000335.1:3085-4022 GCA_964651675.1 uncultured Candidatus Sumerlaeota bacterium
GAATAAAAGAAAACTATCCGAACAAATTGAATTTTTTCATGAGAATCCAAACGCAAAGATTTGCTACACAGATGAAATCTGGATAAAAAATGGTGTCAGGATTAATCCTATGAAGAAACACCAAAAATATTCCGGGCATATCTTCGAAAAATGTCTTCCTTTATGTATTATTAGCGCAAGTTCGGTTATGATTAAAAGGGAACTATTCGATGAAGTCGGATTTTTTGATGAAACTCTACCAGCCTGCGAAGATTATGATTTGTGGCTACGCATCTCAGCTAAATTCCCTGTCTTTTTCATCAACAAAAAACTGATAACAAAAAGCGGTGGACATTCCGATCAGCTGTCAAAAAAATTCATAGGAATGGATAGATTCAGGATCAAAGCATTAGAAAAAATACTTTCCTCAGAAGTTCTCGGTGAAGAAAATTTTAAATTGGCATTATTGGAACTGCAAAAAAAATGCTCAATTTACGCAAATGGTTGCCTCAAAAGAGGAAAAACTGAAGAGGGAAATTACCATCTAACCATACCAGATAAATATAAATAATATCTTGTAAAAACGATTCACACTTGTTAATAAAAATAATTTCCATTATACATTGTAATCCTCAAGAATTCATAAGATCCAAATGAGCTAATGGCTTACGAGAGAATTTCAAAAACATTTCTTTTATTTTTTACAGGTCTATTATTCTTCATACTAAACACCTCTGATTCTCAAACCATTGTTCCCATTTCGCAGATTTCAATCTATGGGAAAAACACTTATGATCAATGCGGTTATTCAGCCAACACTGCTGGCGATTTCAATGACGATGGCTTTACCGATGTAATTATTGGTGCAAGATTCGCATCAATCGATGGAATAATTAGAACAGGAGAAGCATATATAATCTATGGTTCCCAGAATTGTCCATCGACAATCGATTTAAAT
>CAZYWQ010000336.1:0-4015 GCA_964651675.1 uncultured Candidatus Sumerlaeota bacterium
CTTTGAATCCGTCAAAGAAATGTTCCGCATCATAGATTACGATTTTCCCTTTAGACTTAAGATAAGAAACGGAATCATAAATCATATCTATATTAACAGGCAAAGGAATGCGTAATGCCTCTTTAACATGCAAATCCCACGACTTCCCAAAAATTGCAACGGCAGGTGTATCAGCTTCAATCAATGCCTGAATATTCGGATCATTATCACAGGTATTTTTATGATACCGAGTGCTACCGAAAGCCGTAATTTTGGCATTTTTCATCTCGTGATTTTTGATTTCTTTAAAGAAGTTAATCGCTTTTGGATTCGAACCGGGCCAACCACCCTCGATATAATCTATGCCAAACTCATCGAGTTTCAATGCAATCCTGATCTTATCATCGAGAGAAAATGTAATTTGCTCAGCCTGTTCGCCATCCCTCAATGTCGTATCAAACAGATAAACATCCTTTTTCACTTCAATCACCTTTTCTTTTTATAATTTTAAACGAGTATGTTTATGCTTATAAAATCAAATATCAAGGAAAATTATGGTGGGAAATGTAACACGAAAAACAGAAGGAAAAAGAAATTTAACCACAGAGGACACAGAGAATCCACAGCGTTCACAGAAAAACTAATAATCCCTCAAATACAATGTAAAATTGCACGAAATATTCTTAAAATACACTTTTTCAGATGATGTTAGATTCAGTTATTTATTTAAATGAACTGTAAATTAATAGACAAAATCTGAGGATTTCTCTTTTACAATAAATCTTTTTTTAACAAGTTTAATTGAATAAGTTGTTATTCGAGCACGCATTTTGTTAGCATAAATATTAACTGTTAAATCCAACTTTCGTTTTGGTAATTTACCAACTTTCATTTTTACTTTAATATCACCGACTACTAAATTAAGACCTCTATGAATGACTCCCTTTATTTCATCCATAAATACTTTTTGCCCTGGGTTTATATCTGAGACATCTTGAAAACTCTCAATATTAATTGATTGGCAAGAATTAGGATTATCTATATTGATAGAAATAGTTACATGTTCACCTATTGCACTCGATTTATTTGTAAGAACAATTGGAATTTTCCATGAACCATCTTTTTCTAAAGTAATTGAACCCTGCTGAAATACAATTTTTAAATCTGGAGAATCTGTTGCACTGAATAATCTTTTTATCATCTCATAAGGAGCTCTACGGAATTCATCACCGCTTCTAAAATAGAAGAAATCGTCTTGGTTTGATTGGATTGGATCTCCAACAGTTTTGGGAATAAAAGTAATAATAACTCCTTTGGAATCAGAAGGCTTTTCCTTTAACATTTTAGTTTTAAAATCAACTACAGTAGGTGTTGTTAATGCCGGGATAGAACGATTTACTTGTTCTACAAAATTTTTGCAATGAGCAATTGGTTCTATTTGAGACAATACATCTAAACCACTATGCTGATGTCTTGTTGTGCTAATCCCCCAGATAATTACTCCGCCAGCAGTATTTGAAAAGCCAGATATTGCTTTTGCCAAATGTGATTTTAAGTCTTTATTTAACCTTGGTTCACAAGGTGATTTACATTCCAGAAAGAGTCCTTCAGAGTCACCAGCACTAATAATATTTTCTAATTCTTTGTATGAATTAAGGCTGTTGAATAATTGCTCTGCTGCATCCATCATAAATAAATCTCCTTGAGTATTTTCACTTAAATCTTGATAATATATTTTTGCATAATAATCGTTATTGTATTAATTATCCACATAATATATCTCACTGAACCCATCAAGTTGTTCACTAAAAACATTAGTTATGTTCTATACATTTTTCAAACAAAACTCTTTTTTAGAAAAATAAAATTGAGCAGTAAATTTAATAAGTTGTGATCCATGCTTTTATTTACTATTCTGGAACCATATATTGATTTCTTATAGAAAGAGTATCTTGGTCATTTGTATGATAAAACCGTCCGTCACTGGGACTATAATAAAATCGGCTATGTACTTCATATTTTGAATTCAAGAACTCTAAGAAGTTATTCCGGATTCGCCAAGATGACTCATTGTCATTTTGCCCTTCCAAAATCTTACCATCTTTTCCAAATCGCATAATCTTTGTCTTTTTTAATCCAGGAACCCTTGGATTAAAGAAAAGTCGATACTTGGTAATAAGCAATATCTGTATCAGATGGTCTTCGATATTCTTCCCCTGGGTCTGGATGTATAAAATTCCCTTGTCAAGTTGACGTTTATTCGACTCTGCAATTTTATCTATTCGACTATCACTGTTGATCTTAAAAGAAATATTTGAAACAAGATTGCTAAAAACAATTAAAAGCGAAAGTAACACCAACATGATACCAAAAATGCTAGTAATATTAAAAGATTTCTCTTCCCGGCCAGTGTGACCCGTTAGTCCTTTTGCCCGCACCTCAATATTCAGCGAAGCTTCTTCTTTTTGGTCAACTAATATTGAAAATCTACAATCATCTTTGGGATTCAAAAGAGGGAACACTATTTCCCGGTAGTGTGATTTTGATGGTTCGGAAATATTGTAAGAGATTGATTTAAGGCTTGGTTCAATTTTTATGTCTTGAATATTTGACGTTGAGGGAAGCTGAAAATAGACTTGGACGTTTTCTGCCTCTTTATTTCCTATATTCTCGATTCTTGCATTATAAATGCTTATATGAGTAGTCTGTGTTGTGAAATGAGCAGGAGGAAATACCTCGTAGAGCAATTCTGGAGATTTGCTGGCGTAATGATATAGAGCTATTCCCACAAATAGTGAGAATAGCGCTGTTATTAAACATCCAATAAATATCTGACCCCATGCTATTCGAGTTTTTTCAATTAGCATTTTTACATTCCTCATACAATTAGTCTATTTATTTTATTCCAAATAAAAATCATTATTACATCCATTGCGCTTGTAAGAAACCTTAAGGACTCCTTATATAAATAGCTGTTTCTATCTCTTTATTTTGGTCTGTTCCCAAATAGTATTTTTTGTGTTGTTTTTAGAAAATATACCAGACAGCTTATAAATTAGAGTCAGATAATCTTGATAATCTAGATAATGTAATTACAGTCAGTATTCAGTCCAGAAAATGGAAACTATCCAAAAGGAATATTGTGGGGGATAGTCACTAATGTCAAGAAATTTTAGATTTTCAGAAATGTGATTTACAGAATAAATAAAGAGATTAGTTGATTTGCAGTATTTGAAGAATTAACAAATTAATCTCAAAAATCAGATTAGCATGTCGCTATCGCTCCTCGTAATGACACCCATAAATACTAACCACAGAGGACACAGAGTAGTCACAGAGAACACAGAAATACTAATTGATAATACTTTGAAATACAAAATCAAATAGCCACGAAATCACACCAAATCACACGAAAAAAGAATTTAATATTAATGTTTAATATGCGATTTTGTTTTTAAAATTTCGTGTATTTTCGTGTCCTTTCGTGGCTAAATTATGTTTTTTTGTTTCAAAAATTTTTGTACTCCGTGAACTCTGTGAATACTCTGTGTCCTCTGTGGTTCAATCATTAGTTTTTTTTATCAGCGTCAATCCGTGTAAATCCGCGTCTATTCTTGATTAAATTAAGTGGCAGGTTTCTTATTTCTTAACTTTTTTCAGTTGAGTCAGTTCTTTCTCGAATTCTTTAACATCTTTAAAGTGTCTATAAACCGAAGCGAATCTTACATAAGCTACTTCATCAGTATCCTTCAACCGATTAAGAACAATTTCCCCTACATAAGATGAGTCGATTTCCTTTTCAGGAAAAGAATAAATGTGTTTCTCAACATCATCGACAATTGTCTCGATAATATCAGCACTGATAGGTCTCTTATGACAGGCTCTTAGAATACCAAGATTTATCTTTTGCCTATCATATTCTTCGCGATTCCCATCTCTCTTGATTATTATTTTAGGAGATCGATAAATAGTCTCGTAAGTAGTAAATCGATGACCACATCTCTCGCATTCACGCCTTCTTCGAACAGCCGTGTCC
>CAZYWQ010000337.1:0-2119 GCA_964651675.1 uncultured Candidatus Sumerlaeota bacterium
CCCTTTCTAAATATTTTTAAAAAGCAAAATACAAGAAAAGAGGGGCAATTTCTTGCCCCTTCTCTATTCGAAAATAATATTAATACATAGACCAATCTTCGACAGGTGCGCCATCATATGTGTAAACATATGTTTCTGAACCCAATGAAGTCGGTGCCCAATCGCCACTTCCTGTTCCAACAACTACTCTAACCTGGTCATTATCTCCAAGATTATTCAACCAGGTTCGATCGAATGCAACCTCACATCTCGTTCCACCACCATTCCAGGCTATATCCGTATTCAATACAGCCGCTCCATGCCAATTCCAGGTCCAATCAGCTCCTGTACCACCATAATCAAAGAAGCCTGCATCAGTCGTTGTACTCGTAGACTGACATAATACATCACAACCACTCGCCCACCAACCATAAGTTAAACCTGTGCCATTATTCATATCTGTATCCACTAAGATATCCACTTCTCCGGCAGCTGCATTTGTAAATGAAACACTTATAAAAAGGTCTGAATCACCATTGCAGACAAAAATGTCAACAATATCAGGATCTCCTTCACCAGCAGGTTCAACTTCATTTGGAGACACATCGATTTGATCACTCGCAAGCCAATCAGAAAAATCACCATTAATAATAATATTAGCATTTCGACCATCACCAGGTAATGCAGCATTATCAATCTCGAAGGCATCCAAATAGACAGTAGCTGTTATAGGACTACCACCACTGGCATCTTCAAAATAGAATTCCCAACCCATTATCTGGGTTTGATCACAAGTGCCTCCGCCAGGATCACCATCCCAAGGATCTTCTGCAAAACTTGAAAGCGCTATTTCCAAATTCTCCCAACCTGAACTACCTAAGACTGTTGAATTAGAAGCTACGATTTTTTCTCCCACACTATCAAAAAACTTAATATAAAAGTTCTTTGTTCCCGTATATCCATCATCACCATAAACATCAATACGAACTACATCATACACCGATATGTCCATACTACTTGCTTCTGTATGGGTAATACTCGCCGAAGCCCACGCTGTACCATCATGAGAAATTCCAATCTGTCCCGACTTTGCTCCCTCATTATAAGTTGTAGTGGATACAGTCCGAGATGCCGATTGTCCAGATTGAGAGGTATCACTATATGCAGTTTGGAATGCAGCATCATCCGCATACTCAAAATCATCAAGCATAAGAGCAAATGCACTTGCACTCAGGAAAACAACAATAAACAAAAGAATGAAAATACTCCTCATCTTACTCAACCTCCTTTCTTATTTAATTTTATTATTATTCAGTTAATAACAATCTCATCAAATATCAGACCAACGATACATAATGATAACACATTAAGTATTATCCACCAATAAACCATTGAAGCGAAGCACCACCACCAAAACGAATTATATCGCCATTACTAATCGTACCATTTGTTGAATCATAAATACCATTTAAAGGAGAAACACTTTCTCCCGGTGCATCAATCGGAGCACCACATAGATCAAGATCTGAATCTGGTCCCATAGAGCGTAATGACCAACCATAAACATCCCATCCATCCTCAGTTCGATAATTCCAGTACTCGAAATAAGCGATACCATTCGCATTTTTCGCTGCATTTGCACCGGAAAATTTCTCTGGTAAGGTAAGTCTAAAAACATCCTTAGGAATATTTGTTATGAAGGCGATTGGTGTAGTAAGTCGTCTTAACGATGCGGCAGAACCTATTATAGGTGCCCATTCATTAATAGGATATTTCGTATAGTCAACACTATAAGCTTCTAAGGCTGTGGCAATCGAACGCATATCTGCCTTACACCGTGAAACTTTTGAACGCGTTTGCGCCTCAAGAAAGTTTGGAACGGCTATAGCTGCTAATATGGCTATGATAGCCACAACAATTAATAGTTCAATCAATGTAAATCCAAATCTCTTTTTCATCGCAATATCAACCCCTTCCATAATGTTTTTTAAAAAATTTAAAAAGTCTAATCAACATTATCTATTTCCTCAAATCCTCATAGTCAAGAGAAATTTTACACTATTTTCAATTCAGTTAATAAAGTTGCCAATTAATAATAGAGGATGTTACCCTATATGTATATTCATATCCCGTATATCCG
>CAZYWQ010000337.1:2129-4003 GCA_964651675.1 uncultured Candidatus Sumerlaeota bacterium
ATCATACGGTGGGGCTTTATCAACCGGATCCCAATTTGCTAATGATGCAATGGCAATTCGTGATTGATCATATTCTGCCGTATCACCAAGCCATACCCTCGATAATCTTGCTTCAAACCAATCATCCGATGTGGATATCGTTCCAAAGGCAATATCATCACCTATAACAGCACTCATATCCCATTCCCAATTCCACCATCCACCCAGATGTGTATAATAATCAAACACGGGTACTGTAGACCTGCCTTCGATATACATCATTTTCTCAAATCCACCATTGCTGTAACCAGTAGCTGTGTTTAAATCAGTATCAACAAAAATAATACATCCTTCGCGAGGAGTTGACATAGAAAGTGTATCTTCAAACAAGATACTAACATATAAATAATATAAATCATTGGTTACCCAAATGTCGATGATGTCCGGATGAGATAAGGCATCCCCGACTAATTCAACATAATTTGGTTCAACATCAATCTGGTAGCTCGATAACCAATCATAAGATGAACCATCGATAATAATAGATGATGATGTTGGAGTTCCCACATCAATTTCTGTCGCAAGAACGTTATGTCCAAAAGTAGAGTCCCACACATTTGTGTTTGCTAAACGAACAGAATATTCGATACGGGATCGCAAGTTTTCATATTCATCAGGCATCCATAATGCCAATCCAACTTTAGTAAAAGGAATCGAAGCCGGAGCGTTAACCGTTGCGTTGATTTGAATCAAACTACCAGGAAGCCATCGCCTTGGATCAGCATCAGTGATTTCAATATCCTCTACGACTGTTGAACCAGAGAATATTCTTAAAAACACCGGGTGTTTATTATACATTGGTGCGTATCCGGTATTCTGAAGGTCAATTGAGAAGCTAAATGGTTCACCCGGCTCAATCGTATCCGGTAATGTTGCTGAAATAAGTTCAAAGCGGTATCCCAATCTTTTTTGAATCTCATCCCAGCAAGGTGCAAGGTCTGCGATAACATCCGGATGATATCCCTTGTGTAAATAAGTCCAATGTAACCGCTCCATCTCTTCCAGTGCTGTAGCACAATTTGCACGAGGACTTTGCCTGCAGGTTTCACCTCCGATAGGAACCCATTGCGTGTCATTTGCAACACGACTCTTCCAAAGCTCAATTGCATCCGAAGGATATGTACCTGCATCAGTTTCATTAGCTAAAAAACAATCGTTATGATGCCCTACACGAGCTAAGCCAATATTAGTAAATGCTTCCTCTTCAGTTAACTCAGCATTATCAAATATTTCCCATTTATACATTGGTGTACGAACTAAAATAAATTCATAATCGGGTAAATATTGCAGTAATAAATTCATAACAGCTTCTCTTCCTTCTGGGGTATCCAAACCATTAGTCGATGAATGCCATTCACCCCAGGCACCAATAATTCCAGCTTCATACCAGGCAATAATATCTTTGTTCGCTTCAAAAATAGGCTCAAGTTGTTGAAGATGTATTTCAGCCCAAGCAAGAGTAGTATCTTCTCCATCAGCTTCATAATTATAAGCAATGCGAACAAAACATTTCATACCAGCATCACGAATTCTGGAAAAGGCATTAGAAATTTCATCAAGCCGTGACTGCGGAATTATCGAGTAATTATATCCCTCTAATAATAGTTGTGCGAAGCAAATTGACACACCCGAACTTCTAAGATCATCAAAGTCAGTACTATCTATCAGACGACCCCAGGATTGAAGTCCCCTTTCGGGATTTAATATTATTTCATCGGAAGGATTGTACACATAAAGACCCGCATATGTTCTGGATAAAAATACAACACCAATCAAAAAAAAGATAATTAAAAAAACAATAAATCTTTTCATAACAGTTTCTCTCTATAGCATCC
>CAZYWQ010000338.1:0-3999 GCA_964651675.1 uncultured Candidatus Sumerlaeota bacterium
ACCCTTGAGACTGTACGCGTTGAAAAACCAGTAAGAGCCAGGGTGTAATCATACCAATCATTATTATCCAACCGATGATATGAGTTAAATAGAAATGTTTTTTCTTTGATTTGATCGATATTATATAGAATGGCAGAAGTGGAATTGCGATAGCAATGGGACCTTTCGTCATAATACCTAATCCCATTGAGATGTAAGATAATAGAAGGTAGAGAATCAGTTTTTTTGGTGGAGCTTTATCGAATTCGGTTAGGTATTTGTATATAAGAAAAATAGCAAGAGTTATGAAAAATGTTAATGTAACATCTACTTCGGATCGTCGGGAGTTTATATAAAATAATGATGTTGTGAGAAGCATAAAGGCGGATAAAAATCCTATCAGGGATGGATTAAGTTTAATCTTTCCTTCTTCATATAATTTCTCCATAATACTTTTTGTGAAGAAAAATATAAGGATTATTGTGAGGAATCCGGATAATGCAGATGGTAGTCTTGCTGCTAATTCATCAACTTCTTCTCTCATTTGGGATGCTGATACTACTAACCAATAGTAAAGTGGAGGTTTTTCAAGGCGTGGTTCTCCATTTAATGTTGGTAAGATAAGATCGTTATTTTGAACCATCTCACGAGCAGTAATAGCTGTTCTTGCTTCAGCTCTGGATGAGAAGTTTTCATCCTTTAGCTCGTATATTAATAAGGATAAGGAAAATATAACCAGGATACAGAATAAAATTAAAGATAACTTGGACTTCTTTTTTCCCAATCCATTTTCTTTATCTGAAAAATCTTTTGTGTCATCCATTGGCGTTCCTTAAAGATATATTCCCTCATCATTTTTAAAAAATGATGCATAATGGTGTCAAGACAATTATAACTTCAACATAGGTAATGTTTGTTATCGAAATGTTAACTCAGTATTAATTTTTGGTAAGCAATTTTCTCTAATGTCATTCCCACTTGTGTGGGAATGACAGCTTAGTGATTTTTTCAAAGGTCTCAATTCATTTTTCAAACTATTTTAATCGTCATCCTTTTCTTGTTTATATACTCTCTTAATTTTTCCAGAAGGAGAGATCAGTAATTCTATTTCTTTGCCATCTTTGGTTAATTCAATTTCATAGTAGAATGATTGAATGTTTTCTGCTTCTTTGATTTCGGAATCAGGATACTTCTTTTTTACCATTGAAAGAATATCTGCAGGTATCTGATCAATTTTTATTTCTTCTTCCATTTCAACCAACTCACCTTCTTCTGTCACCTTAATCTCTTTTTCCATACCGTCTTTTTCAACTTCCACTTCGTAATATGCAACACCATCTTCGATTTCTTTTTCAGCTTCAAAATCACCCTCTACTCCGAGATACTTTTCAGCAGCGGCTTTTACTGCCATAGGAAGTTTGTCATAAGGCATTTCATCATCATCTCCATCTTCCTCATCATCCTCGTCTTCATCATCTTCATCTTCATAACCGAGAAATTTCCCATCTGGAGCAACTTTGAACTCTATCTCTTTTCCATCTTTTTCCATTTCTACTTCATAGAATTCTTTTCCGTCTTCATATTCAAATTCAATCTTTTCGATTTCAGCATTGGCAGAATATTTTTCGATTGTGGCACGAGCTGCAGCAGATACTTCTGATAAAGTTACTTCTTTCTCGGCTTTTTGACCGGCTTCAACATTTGAGAGTAATACAATTGTACAAAAAACAAATGCAATAACCAGTAACTTGCTAAATACCTTGCTTTGTTTTTTCATAATAATGTCTCCTTATACATTATTTTGTTTCTATTACACTCTCGATTAAGAGTGTAATAGAAAAAAACACGGGTATATTACATTTATTAACATTATGAAAAGATTACGAAATTGATTATTTTTAGAACGATGCGGATTAAGTTACTCAAATGCGATTTATTCGTACATTGACCATAGATTCTGGTCGACAGAAGTTAACACTAAGAATTGAAGTGAGTTTGATGTTTCGGAACCTACGATTACTGTTACGGGACCAAATATAGAACCACTCGGAACATTTATTGTTATTTCTGTATTTGTCCAGAGAATAGCAGTACCAGCATCAACGCCATTGAACAGAACCTGACTTGATAATTGTTCATCACCAAAGTTATATCCTAATATCTCGACTTCTTCTCCGGGAAATCCATAATTCGGATTGATGAAAGAGATAACCAAATCTTGAGGTGGTATACCAAAAGTTACAACAAGATCATCGCCACTAATGATTCTATCTGTTCCCCTTGAAAGAATAGCGTATCTATCAAACATAATGCCACCATATCGTAGACTGATTGACCTGCTTTTTGGCTCGATTAAACCTAATGGGGAATAAAATAGATATTCCATATTCCAGGGATCAAGTGGCGATCCCTCATCATAATCACTCGTTGAATCAGCTATCCTACTTGGTTGATAGATTACATAAGGACCGGGCCATATATTGGGTGAAGATGTAAAATCGAATAAATCAGGTCTGAACATCCCTGTGTTATCATCAATTACTGCGGTTCCTCCACCATCATCGATGTAATCAAATCCTGCCAGTGGATTTAGTGTATCGTCCAGATTTTCAAGAGATACATACCATCCTGTTTCTTCGTGGCAAAGTGTCATAGCAGCTTGAAGAGTGACAAGATCACTCATAGCCGCAGCTTCTTTTTCATTATCTGAAGTTTCAGAGCTTATTTTATAATTGGAAATTAATCTATCGGAATCTTCACAGAAGATATTGTATGATAAAAAGATATTAATAACCAATATTAAGAAAGTAATTATAACTTTTTTAAACATTTTACTCATAACTCTTACTAAATTATTATCTACAGATATTTATATGTCAAAAGCTGAATGATGACAAATGTTTTTTAATCAGCATCGTAGGGATTCAGAGTTAATGTTTTATTCAAAGTTTTTGATAGAATGAATTATTAAAATTGAAGACATGCAAACAGCATAATTTAACTATCATTTTTTTCTTGCAAAACAAACTAAATGTTTGATAGATGAAAACGCAAAATGATTTCTTTTGGCAGATAGAGATCATTAATTTTATAGATTTTTAAATGAAAAGGTAGGGAGGATTTTTATATGAGTGAGTTTGGTAGATTCATCTTTGAAAGAAGATTGCAATTAGGTTATAAGACTCGGAAATCGTTGGCGATTAAGGCTGAAATAACTCCTGAGTATTTAAAAAAGATAGAAGATACGGATGCTATTCCAAGTGATGAAATTGTTCTAAGGCTTGCAGATTCTCTTGAAGTAGATAGGAAACGACTTCTCTTTTTAGCGAAAAAATCTGCTGCTCCTGAGGATGCAAAACAATATTTTTCATTAGTGGATAGTGATAATACGGATTTGGAAGAGATTAATTATCAGGATATTATCGATCCTCTCGAATCGAGAAAGAAGTTATTGAGTGATAAATCTGTTAATGATGATATCAAAGGAGTTTTTAGAGATAATGAATTCTGGGAGAGGTTCAAGCCTACTGGTGAGGAAATTCAGGCTATTATCACCGCATATCATCGGTATGCTCCGGGGAGTGATATTGAACAGATGAAGGTGCTTTGTGGTGAAATTATTCAAGATCGTAGAAAGCATTTAGCAATGGCAAGATTGATTACAGCATCGAGTAGGAAAAAAGTCTTGAAAAAGAAATAGCCTCCAATATTGATTCGTCTTTAAAAAATATTTGTTTCCCACATTGAGTTCTCTGAAGAATTAATAAACTATATCGTGTCATTCAGATAATCTGAGGCGGAGTTGTATGGAAAGATATAATGTAATAATAATAGGTAGTGGTCCAGGTGGTTATCCAGCAGCAATCAGAGCGTCACAGTTGGGTGCTAAGGTAGCCTTGATTGAAAAAGATGAAATTGGTGGAGTTTGTCTGAATAAAGGTTGTATACCTACGAAATCTCTTCTCGCCTGTAGTGAGGAATTTAAAAGAGTAAGGAATAGTGAAGAGTATGGTATAACTG
>CAZYWQ010000339.1:0-3544 GCA_964651675.1 uncultured Candidatus Sumerlaeota bacterium
CGGCATTCGAATCGCAGGTGGTGAGCGCCTATACAACTTTTATGATTTCGCACATTTGATACATTCACATGCCGTTGACGTTATTCAGTTTGATGTGGCTCACTGTGGGGGGATACTTGCAGCAAAAAAAATAGCTGCAATGGCATATCCTCAAGACATAATGGTCGCGCCTCACTGTTCAATAGGACCTGTTGCTACAGCCGCGACTCTGCAGATTGGAGTCACAATTCCAAACCTGCTAATTCAGGAAGCCTTTCATGAGTTTGATGTTCCGTGGAGAAGCGAAGTGGTTAAAGGGTGGAATCCAGTGCAGAAAGGTATAATACATGCTCCTGACGAACCAGGACTGGGTATTGAAATAGATGAGACAGTTGCAAAGGAGCATCAATTTAAAGCGCATGCCTTTCCATCACTCTGGGAAGAGCAATGGTACGAAGAATTTTCTCAGAGTAAGCTATAAGGATACAGAACCATGAAATCTGAGCTGACTTCAAAAGAAAGGATACTATACGCCATAGAAGGGAAAGGAGTAGATAGAACGCCTGTTTTTCCGACAGTACATCATAATTCAACACGGGTGGCAGGAGAAACAATTAAAAATTACGCAAGTAACTCCGATGTGATGGCAGACTGTTTGCTAAAGGCATTTGAACGATACGGCTACGATGGTATTGAAGTGGGTGTTGATGCAACCATTGAAGCAGAAGCCCTAGGGAGTAAGGCATACCAGCCGGAGGACGAGCCTTCCTATGTTACAGAACCGTTTTTACAGAAAAAGCAGGATTTAAAGAAACTGACACAAATAGCTGATCCACAGACCCAGGGAAGGATGCCGGTTATAATAGGGGCTACAAAAAAAATTAAAGAGGCTGTAAAGGATGATGTTTACATACAGAGCATTGTTATGGGACCAATGAATATAGCAAGCCAGCTTAGAGGGGTGGAAACGCTTATTTTTGATATTATGGACGATCCTGATTTTGTCAATGATCTTCTTGATTTCACTCTGCGTCAATCCCTGGAATACGGAAAAGCGCTGTTGGACTCAGGAGCTACCGGGCTTGATATCGGTGAAGCATTTTGCTCCCTGAACATGATTAGCCCGAATATTTACAGGAAACTAGCATTGCCGAGACATAAATCTCTATTTAAAGGCCTGAAAGAGCATGGAGGTTTTGCTGAGCTCCATATTTGTGGAGATGTAACCAAGATTCTGGGTGATATGGAAAAAACCGGTGCCGATTACTTCGATATAGACTGGCAGGTTGATATGAAACTGGCCACAGGTTTTAATACCTGCAGGGGTAATCTCGATCCATCAGCGGTGTTGCTGCAGGGGAACCGAGATCTGGTTCTTAAAAAATCAAAACAGGTCCTGGCATCTGCTTCTCACACTAATAAATTAATATTAGGATCGGGCTGTGAAATCGCACCGAATACCCCTGGAGAAAATATTGCCGCTATGGTCGATGCGGTAAAGATATATTCAAGTAATAATTAGAGAAATCTAAAACCTTGGAATATAATTCTATGTATAAAAAAGGGATGTATCGCCAGCTTCAGATAATAAAGTGTCCACTAAATATGAATAAAACCAAATTCAAAAACTGGCTAATACATACACATATAGAAATAGGTAAGAATGTACCCGGATTAAAAGATTACAGAGTGTACATCACGCACGAAAAGTCCATATTCGGGCCACCTTTATGGGACGCCTTTGAAGAGTTTTATTTTGAGAGTCTTGAAACGCTCAAACAAGCGTTTGAATCCAGTAAAATGAAAACCCAAATTGAAGACATTAAAAAGCATGGGATCGACGGATTATCGATGTTTCAGTCAGTTTGGGCAGAGGAGTATATCATAGAAATTCCTGATGGTCCAAAATCAATTCATACCGGAAAGGGTATGTTTTGCCAGATGGGAACCCTGAAATGTCCACCCGGTATGAGTAAACATGACCTGAAACTCTGGTGGTTGGATACTCATGCTGAAACCGGTAAATATTTAGAGGGGCTCAAATGGTACACGGTATTATTCCCTCTTGAAAATACGCCGTTTGGGCCTCCTCCGTTTGATGGTTACGCTGCAGTATGGTTCGATAGTGTGGATGCTCTGATTAGATCCTCTAAATCCGAGATTATGAAGGGGCAGATGGAAGATGTGAGAAAACACAAGATGGATGATCCGGACCTTTCTAAAGTGGTACTTGCGGATGAACTTATAATTAAGATATGAAAAAATTACCAGTTGAGGAAGGATAAATGAAAATTATTGATATACATACACATTTAGGTGACTGTAGAATGTGCGAGTATAACAATACAGAGGAGGATGTTATAAAAGCGGTTGATGATAACAATCTCTCATGTGCAATTATTCAACCCTTTCCATGGGCAAATGAATATAAAAAGACTCATGAAAGGATATCAATTCTTACACGAGAATATCCTAACAAATTTTATGGGATTATCAGCGTAAATCCTCATTGCGAAAAAAGGAAATTTTTCAACAAAGTTAATGAAATCGTGAACTTAGGAGGATTTGTTGGTATAAAACTTCATACACTGGGGCATGCTGTTATTCCCTCTTCATCGGACGCTCACAACGTGTATCAAATTGCCCGAGAGCTTAAAATACCTGTCATGATCCACACAGGATTAACGAATTTCGGCGAGCCTGTACTCGCATTACAGCCTGCTAAACAATATCCAGATGTCAATTTCATTCTAGCTCATTGTGGATGGTCCGGAAAAGCATCTCAGGCAATAGTCACTGCCTTGCAGGCCGAGAATATCTATCTTGAGACATCATGGACTTCTATTGAGGAGAAAGCAGTTATTATTTCAAGTCTTGGTTCCAATAAGGTCATGATGGGTGCTGATACACTATTAAATATAGGAGTTGAGATAGAACAGTATCTACGTCTCAAAATTCCGGAAAAAGATCTAAAAAATGTTTTTTATAAGGTAGCAACTAAAATTTTCAACTTAAAAACATGATAACTACATTTAGATGACGTTGGACTCTTGTTAAGAGTTTTGCCTTACACATCTAAATGCGAATGACACTTTTTTGAACATTAACTAACTACATTTAGATTGAATAACCAGAAACCGGAGTAGAATATGGTTCATTATCCCCGAGTTGAGAGAAAGCATTTATATTTAGAAATTATGAATAATCTGGAACAAATGATAATGGACGAATCTCTCAAAATCGGAGATAAACTTCCACCAGAACATGTTTTGGCTCAAAGATTTGGTGTGAGTAGAAATGTTTTGCGTGAAGCAATCAAAGGATTAAATGAAAGGGGCTTGATTGATGTAAAACCGGGAAAGGGTGTGTTTGTTGCAAAACCAACATTGAAAATGTTTACCGATATGCTTAACAGAGTAGTTGTGCTCGGGGGGATCTCTGCAAAACATTTATATGAGATTCGTTTGCCTTTGGAGGTTATGTGTGCAGGGCTGGCTGCGGAGCGGGCAACAAAAGAGCATATAGAAAGACTGAAGGTTTTAATTCAACAAATGCCAAAAGCTGA
>CAZYWQ010000339.1:3554-3943 GCA_964651675.1 uncultured Candidatus Sumerlaeota bacterium
CATCGATATCCAATTTCATCTAACAATATCTGGGGCAACAGCAAATCCGCTTATCCATTCTATATTAGATCCTTTGCGTGGTTTGCTGGTAAAGCTTTCTGCCGTAGGATACCGTCACAAGGGGGAAGTTACTATAGGTTTGGAGGCTCATCGTAAAATATTTAGGGCAATAGAAGCTGGTGATAAAACTGCTGCAGAAAATGCTATGGAAGAGCACATATTGCGGTCTGAGGAAGTTGTTCTGAGTTCAAATAATTTTTAACGGGGCATTCCGTAACTACTATGAAAAAGTTAAAAGTCGGAGTAATAGGATTAGGAATTTTCGGTGAAATGGAAACATCTATTTTATCACAACTTCCTAACGTAGAGATTGTTGCTCTATCAACCAC
>CAZYWQ010000340.1:0-383 GCA_964651675.1 uncultured Candidatus Sumerlaeota bacterium
CCATAGGGCAATTCGTTTTCATTATGAGATAGTGGCTCAGAGAAGCGATGAAGGTAATGAATTTTACCATCTACGGCAGGAAGAGCGTAGATAGCATCCATTGGACGATTTTCTTCAAGAACTGTCTGCAAATAAGGTCTTTCCTCACCCTGAAGTTCTGGATAGCGAAATTCACGAGGAAAGGATAGGAAAACCCGCAGAAAGATTTGCCAGGGATCTAAATCCCCAAACTTCACCTTTCCTTCTGGATCATAAAACAAACTTTTAACACGTTCGCTTATGTACCAGGGCTTACGAACACTATCTGTAATGATGATCCCAACATCAGATTGAGAAACCAAAAATGGTATATTTGCCCTTTCTTTAAAAAAGTCATTAAATAC
>CAZYWQ010000340.1:393-3941 GCA_964651675.1 uncultured Candidatus Sumerlaeota bacterium
CAATTTCGTCTATAAGCCACGGAACATTTGCTTCATCACTACCCTTAGGAGTTTGATGTTTAAGAATATATCTGTCAGCGCCCGCCTCTAAGGCTTCCACCTCAGCTTTTTCTTTGTCTGTAATAGAAGGGTGTCCTGAAAAAACAACTATTGGTACCGTAGCATTCACCTTTCGGATTTCCCTTGTTGTTGCGATACCATCAAGCGATGATGGCTCACCTGGGATAGAGACAACACTTTCAAGGATGTGGTCTATAAAGATGAAGTCATACTTTCTGGGGTCGGATTTAACATTTTCTATCGCTTTTTCTCCAGATAAAACCCCTTCAACTATATATCCTCTTCTTTTTAGAGCCTTAATATGAGCTTCAAGCATCGCTGAATCATCATCCACCAGAAGAATACAAATTTTCTTTTCCTTTGTTTCATCAAACATATATATCACCACCTTGATTTTTAAGCGGGATTTTAATCTCAAATGCAGAACCACAAAATAGATAACTCCGTGCCACCTCAATCGTTGCCTCCTGATTGAAAGTCAGTAGAGTTCCACGACAAAAAGTAAGCCCCATACCTGAACCATCAGGTCTTGTTGTATGCCGAGGAATAAAGATTTCTTCCTTAGCTTCTGCGCTATGAAGACCCGGCCCAGCATCAAAAACAAGAATCTTCACATAATTTTTCTTATTTAACTCAATTTGTCGAAAATACACCCAGATTAAGCCCCGTTGTCTACCAAACAAATTTGTTTGCTGGGCAGCATTGAGAAACAGATTTGAAAAAACATGAATAAGGCGCATTCGAGGTGCCTTTATAATTAATCCTTCCTTTTTTTCAACCTGTATCTCGGTGTGAAGATGTCTTTTGATTTCCTGACGAATATCCTCTTCAGCTTCAGTAATACATTCATAAATGTCACAATCTATCGTTCGTTCTGTTCTGTCAGCTACCCTTTTCATCCTTCCTGTTAATCCCTCACAACGACTGATAATTTCTCTGACCTTATTTAAATCATCCATTGCTTCATTAAATTTATGTTGTTCAATAGCATCATTTATGTTTTTTAGCGATGTTGATGCTCCCCCAAGCTTTGTATTTAATTCATGGCCAAGGCTGGCGAATCCCATACCAGCTAACAGTAATGGAGATTCGCGCTCATGTACCTTTGCTAAAGTAGTTTCTCTGATAAGCAGTGCAATCCTTGCCGCGAAACCTTTTAATAAGCTTAGTCCGGGATATTCTTTGATAAGTTTGTCAGGGTACTTGTGAAAAACAAAGAGAGCATATGCAGGCTCAGCTACTCCACCGGGTAAATCGATTGGAACACCCGCGCAGGAAAAATAATTTAATGCTTTGTACAAAAACCGATGACGTGGAATACAAGTGTTTATATCTCTATCCCAGACTGCTCTTGGTATCCAGCCATTATGGATATTTCCAATGGCGACATCACGAACAGGACTTCCGCCAAGTCGACCAAGCCAGCTTCTGTCAAGTGTAGCACGATTATCTTCATAGGAACGTCTGTGTCCTCTTTCTTGCGACTCAATCCAGCGCCTTTTTCTTTTATAGCGTTCTTCTAAATACCACTCCGCACAAACTGCTACTTTATTGGTTATGGGGTGTATGGAGAATAAGATTGCAGCGTCTCCACCTAATAATTCTGCGGCATTTTTAACCTCTTCAGTGATTGCCTCCTCAATTTTTTTTCTAACATCTTTATATTCTTCAGGATGAAGGGCTTCTAAGGGAAGGGTGACAAGTTGGTCAGGAGGTTCTTCCTGAAGTTCACCAAATCTAAAGGGAGAATAATGACTCATCGCAAGAATATCGGGCCACGATGAATAATCAACCGGTTTTTCATAAAGTCCATTAATTAATAGGTCAGGGTACATTTCTTGCTTCTTTTTCAGTTCTTCCCCATAACAAGGATCAGCCGTTATCAATATGATAGCGCAGTCTGGCATTTCTTTCATAATAAACTCGGCAAGAATTAACCCACCCATTTTATCTCCATCTTCAAGATGTATGTCAATCACTGCGAGGTCGAAAAGCAAGATTTCAGGGGAAGTATTTTCAAGTTTTTTAGTGACAATATCTTTAGCTTCGTGCAGCGTCTCTGCACCAGTTACATCTAATCCCTGGTTTTTAAGATATTTGATTGTCGGATCTAAAAAACTCTTATCATCGTCCACAATCAAGATTGAATGTCTTTCTAAAGAGATTTTGTTACCTTCATGCACCTTTTTCCGCATTTGTGAATTAGCAATTGAGTTATATGATATACCTTCTTTAGGAAGATAGTCTGCCCAGAGCTGTTCCATCACCGATAATGGATTCTTGTCAATCTCCTGGATTAGTTTGATAACATTTAATTTTACACGACGTTGTGCTTCATCTATAGTTTTCACATATCCGATTAAAGAATCACCTACTTGAATGCGATATCTATTTTTATAAATTTTGAATTCTTCGGGAAAATCTTTCCAGATTTCTGAAGAGTAATCGTGCCATCGCTGTTCAATGAATTTCTCAAGAGGTCCTAATAGTACTTCACCCTCAATGTCAGGCTCTTGAATCCAACCTACCGCTCTAATCCTACTTATGTGTGAAACTCTAAACCAGTGAAGTTTCTTCTGCCAATTTTCACTATATACCACATCCCATGGATCTTCCTTCAGTCGCCTTAGAGATACAATTAATCTTTTAGGTTCACCAATCTCTTCTCCAACAACACGCACTTCCATATTTTCTGGGGGATTTTCTTTCCACTTCTGCCTAAGTTCATTGATTTCCTTCGGTTCTCTCGCTATCTCACGATTACGCATAAATGCTTCTCGACCCTTTTGTTCATCGGACACAACAATAAAATTTACACCATTACTCCTGAATGAGGAAAACTTTACTATGACTCTCTTTGGTTCCATCATAATAATATATATATTTTTTTTTAATAATAATATGTCAATAAAAAAAATAAAATCAGTAAAAAGATTTTTTAGCCAGAATATATAATAATTAGAATTTAGTTCTGAGGTAATATTTTTATATACTTCGCATAAGCAGGGTAGATGAAATCTATTTGGGGAAGGTATTGAGCATTCATATTGTCTATATTTTGGGTGCAGGTGATATATCTTACTCCATCAGTTGTGGATGGTTCGGCACTGTAATAATATCGCATCATTTTTAGTTCGGTTTGCTCTCTTAATGGATCGTTTGATGTCGGATATATGCTGAATTTTATGTTCCGACCATCACAGAAAATTATGTATTCTTCCTTCTCATAATCAAATACGATTTCGAATGTTCCATTTTTCATATATGCACTGATTAACGGACTTCCATTAAGCATTATTTGGGTAGGATTTTCGGAGGATTCGGGATGTGCCTGAACGGGGAACTGACCTCCGGTCGCTAATACAAAATAATCTTTTCTTTGTGGATTCCTCGATGGTAAAACCGCTTGTGATCTGTTCTCTGCTACCGTTACCATCTTAAGAAGGAATTGTTTGGATTCTGTTAATGGTTTATCATCAAGCGATGTC
>CAZYWQ010000341.1:0-3926 GCA_964651675.1 uncultured Candidatus Sumerlaeota bacterium
TTTAAATACTTTCTCATACCTTTCAGAGCTCTGTCCAGATGCTTTTTTACAGTACCTTGACTGCAGTTAAATATTTCGCCAATCTCTCGGATTGTAAGATCGTTATAATATTTAAGTATGAAAATTTGTTTTTGCATCCTCGATAATTTATCAACAGCCTGGTTAAGCTGACTCCTCAATTCTTTTAAATATAGCGCCTTCGATGGTATATTATTCTTCTCAACATATCGTGGTATAGAGGTCGATTTCTTCTGTTCTTGTTTGGCATAAAGCATCTTCCTGCGAGATTCTTTCCGTAACATATCGATAGTATGATTTACGACTACTCTATGAATCCACGAAGAAAGATCAGCTTTGCCATTCCATTTTTTCAGCGAATAATAAAGTTTAACAAAAGCTTCTTGTGTAATGTCGAGAGAATCCTCCTTATTTCCGGTAAGCTTGTATGCGACAGCATAAATCTGATACCGATACATCTGAATAAACTCTTCAAATGCCTGAGTATCATTTTCTAAGATTCGCTTAACTAATTTTTTCTGCTCATCGTACATAAGTTTATCATAAATTAAACGAGATTTATATTATGAATGATGACAAAATAATTTCTGTTCATTAATTATCTAAAAATGAACTTTAAAATCCTCATAAGTATGTTTTTTCTCTTAGCTAACTTCCCAAATTCTTTAACCATCTTTCTGATACTTCCACCTTCATTCAAATATGCATTTGCACCATATCCTGAGATTGTCCCAACATATCCGTACCTTGCAAGCATTGCCCTGTTTATCCAGTTCTGAACCATTATTCCTTTGGAAGAAACTTCATAAGCGAGAATTTGACGCGTAGTTCCCTCAGAAGTGCGCTCATAAAGTCCATCAGAATATCCTTTTTTTTCTTTTTCGGTAAGTACGACTGTTGCTGCATCAGTTCCTGATTTCCTTAGAAAGACATTATATGTTACAAATTTATCAAATACATCTCGCATTCTTATTCACCATCTCTAATTGGATTTAAACCAACACGACTTGAGAATATATGAACTTATCATAATCTCTCAAGATTTTTTTGTGCTTCTTCAAAATTTGGATCAAGCTCTAATGCATATCTAAACAGACTTTTGGCTTTGTCAATATCTCCCTTGTAAATCTCTATGATTCCTAAAGCGTTATATGTTCCCGGATCAGTATTATCATAATTTAAGGCTTCGTTATAATACTTCTCTGCATTCTCTGTATTCTTCAATCTTAAATAGCATCCGCCAATTTCCTTATTTAATCTTGCCAAAATGACATTAAAATCTCCGAACTTTTCTTCCAACTTTCCTAACACAAACTTAAATTCTTTTATTGCATCAATCAACATCAATCTCTTTTTGTAAACATTTCCAAGTGCATAGTGTGTATCGATGTTTTCGCTTCGAATAGTCTCTGCTTTAGTCAACTCGGATGTAGCATTGATCAAATTTTCCTCATCAAAATAAACCAATCCGAGACTATAATGTGTCCACCAGCTCTCCATCTGCTTCTCATCTGGCTTGAATGGAAGATAGACGATTAAATATAGAACAAAAATTATTCCTACTAACACAACAAATTTGTAGTTTCTTTTTCTCACTGCATCAACAACTTTCATAATAGTACAAGATGCGAATATAATTAACACAGGAACAATTGGTAATCGATGTCTGGAAGCGACAAAGAAGAGAATAATACTTAAAATGAAAGATATTATGAAAAATATAAACAAGCTGTTTTTGCGGAATTCCTTAAAAGCAAGTATTATCCCAATAATTGCTAATGGTGATATGATGTAAAAGCTCACAGGTATTCTTAAAATCGGAGAATGTTTTTTATAATAATCATACATCTGGATTCGTCTATATTCGTATCCATCAAAAAACCTGTACAAATTTATTATTTTGCCAAATGCAAACTGAAGTGGATTTTTTTTGATGTAATCAAGTGACTTCTGTCTCCAAAAAAGCTGAACTTTCTTTTTACTAATATTCTCACCTAATTCTTTATATGGTGTTTGAAGAAAAATCTCCCACTCCAGACCTGGTCTGAGGTTAAGAGTATATGAACTATCAGGATTATTTGCCAGATAAAAGTTCAAATCACCATTGGTTGCGATTAGAAAAAATTCTCGATCGACCAAATAGTTCCTCAATGTTACTGAACAAATAACTAATACAACGGGAAGAAGATAGATCAAAATCCTGACGATTGCATACTTCCAGCGTTTTCCCAAATCGAACACCATTAACATCCATATAATGTGAAATGGAATAAATAGAATCAGGTTCGGTCTTGTTATACATCCGATTCCAACAAGAAGTCCTGTCAAAAGTGTCAGGATAATCGTTTGTTTTTTTTCTAACCTTAATGATACGTATAATACTAACAAAATCATCAGAATGAAAAATGAGGTGATGAGTAACATCGCATCGTAATAAATAAAGAGAGGGTAAATTGACATTATAAATCCTGAAAAAATACCAACACCTTTACCAAATTTCTCTCGTGCGATTAAATAAACCAAGACGCTTGATACCGCACCCATAACTGCCTGGAGAACTTTTACCCAGAAGATGTTCTTTGCCGTACACAATAATAATAAAGCAAGAAAGTACGGATAACCAGGTGATTTAAAGAACACCATTTTATGAGCACTAAAGATGTCTCCTCCCAATATCTTCAGTGCCCAATCATAATGTTCCTTTTCATCAACAATAGGGTGATTAAAAAACGGGATGGTAATAATAGAATAAATATGAAGAAGCCTGAGAACAAGAGCCAGGGAAAATATTGCGAGGATTATTCTGTATTCCTTTGAAAAGTATGTTTTAGACGATTCCTTGCTTTGCATCATTTATATTATCGTTTATCATTAATAACAGATAAACAAATTTGAAAAGGAGAAATCCCAATGTAGTCTTTTAAGTTGAAATGACTCACCGTTTCTTACAGCATTCTCTACTTATTTTTCTTGCTCTTTTGTCAGTCTCAAATATGTCTTCGAGTGTTGGTTCTGGTATAATAGTTTCTCTGTCCATTGTAGATGAAATGACAGAATGTATATCAAACAAAGATATGTTTCCCTTAAGAAATTCATCTACAGCTACTTCATTAGCAGCATTGAGTATGGTCGGCATTGTTCCACCAGCTCTTAAGGCATAATAGGCTAATTTAAGACAGGGAAAGCGTTCAAAATCAGGTGCTTCAAAAGTAAATTGTGAAAGTTCAGCGAAATTTAATGGCTTGAGGGGAGATTGCCATCGTTCCGGATAGGAAAGCACATACAAAATCGGTAGATACATATCGGTCGGTCCCATCATCGCAATAATCGAACTATCTACAAACTCGACCATAGAATGCAACACGCTTTGAGGATGTATCACTACCTTGATTTTTTCCTGTGGAACTCCAAAAAGATAACGACTTTCTATAACTTCAAAGCCTTTGTTCATCAATGTTGCGGAATCGACTGTTATCTTTTTTCCCATATTCCAGGTTGGATGATTAAGCGTCTGAGAAACTGTTGCAGACTGGATTTCCTTCAGAGAACTTTCTCTGAATGGTCCTCCTGATGCCGTTAGAATCAATCTATTGATTTCTGCATTTTCATTACCGTGAAGACACTGAAAAATGGCGTTCTGTTCTGAATCGATGGGTAGAATCTTTTTGCCACTTGCTTCCACTTTTTTCATCACAATATTTCCGGCTGTTACCAGAACCTCTTTATTTGCTAATGCAATTTGCATTCTCTTTTCAATAGCCCTTAAAGAAGGCTTCAGTCCTGAAAAACCTACGGTTGCCACTACGACAATATCAGCTTCTAAATTGTCTATCAAATCAATAAGTGAGTTCTCTCCACAAAATAATTTACAGGAGAATTTTTTCTGATTCAATGTGCTTCCTTTATCC
>CAZYWQ010000342.1:0-3905 GCA_964651675.1 uncultured Candidatus Sumerlaeota bacterium
GATTATTGTTTATTAATCAATAAATCTCGACAAAACTTTTAATGCAACTGATTAGACAAATTAAGAACAGAGGTATAACAGTTTTCCTGATTGAACATGATATGAAAGTCGTAATGGAAGTATCGGATGAGATATATGTTCTTGACTACGGAGAAATTATTGCAAAAGGAACACCTCAAGAAATTCAAAACAACAAAAAGGTCATCGAAGCCTATTTAGGTAAGGACTACGCAAATGCTTAAATTGGACTATGTCGTGTCTGGTTACGGCAGAATGACAATTCTCAAGGGAATCTGCATCGAAATCAATAAAGGGGAAATCGTCGCATTAATTGGTGCTAATGGAGCTGGCAAAACAACCACACTAAATACAATTTGCGGACTGATTCCTACACGAAGTGGAGAAGTCTTTTTCGAAAAAAATAATATTACAAATCGACCAACGACTGAGATTGTCACAAGTGGAATAACACAAATTCCCGAAGGTCGAAGATTATTTCCCGAAATGAGTGTAAGGGAAAATATCGAATTAGGAGCTTTTCTTAGAAACAACAAAAAGGAAATTTTTTCCGACTTAGAAAAAGTTTTCGATTTTTTTCCTGCCTTAAAAGAAAGAGAGAAACTACCAGCCGGAAGTCTTAGCGGTGGTGAACAACAGATGTTAGCGATTGCAAGAGGATTGATGGCTAAACCTAAGTTGCTACTTATGGATGAACCTTCTCTCGGATTGGCACCAATGATAGTCGAGCAAATTTTCGAGATTATAAAACAAATCAATAATGATGGAACAACTATTTTTCTCGTGGAACAAAATGCCTATAAAGCCTTATCCATAGCTCATAAAGGCTATGTCATCGCTACTGGGGAGATAGTTTTATCCGATACAGGTCAAGATTTACTCAAAAATGAATTGGTTAGAAAGACCTATCTTGGTGAGTCAGAAAATATCTGAAATGATTTATAATTACTTCTTTTCTGCCTTTTTCCAGTACTCATCAGGATCGATATCATACCCACGCTTCTTCAATTCCTCAAATTTCGCCTTCGAACAATCTTTGCACAGATATACAGGTGGTTTATCCACAGCACTATAGCCTGATTCAGGATGTAGAACCAGTCTAAATACCTCATCAACTTCATTTTTGCAGTTGTCACATATTGGCATTATATCAATCCTCCCATAATCATTGATTAGAACCAAAAACTTATTTCATCCGCTTATATCTAATGTAAAAATGAGATGTCAGTTAACAACAAAAGGTTAAGAATGTCAACAAGAATCAATAAAGATGATCAATTTTATAACAAATAACTTGACATCTTTTCAAATCCTTCTATCAATTCTATAAATCACAAATTGGAATAACTCTATGCAAAATCCTTTTCAACTAAACGGAAATTGGTATAAAGGCAATCTTCATTCTCATTCTTCACTATCCGACGGATTAATGATTCCGGGTGGATTAGCTTATGTCTACCGTAAGGGTGGATTCGATTTCCTCGCGATAACAGACCACTGGATAATGTGTGATATCTCAAAATTACAAACTGAGGATTTTCTTGTATTATCCGGTACAGAAATTGCCGCAGGCAAAGCTAACAAATATCATCTCGTCGGAATTAATATAGACAAAGAAATCACAGCAGAGAAGGATAAGGAATACACTCTTAAAGAATGTATCGACCTGATACAAGAAGCTAATGGAATATCTATATTAGCGCATCCATATTGGAGTGGATTAGTTCTTAGCGATTGTGAAAACCTTGAGGGAATATCTGCTATAGAAGTGTATAACACAGGCTGTGACTATGAAATTGCTCGTGGTTATGCTGAAGTTCACTGGGACAATATCTTAAGTAGTGGAATAAAAATAAATGCTATTGCCGTTGACGATACCCATAGACCTCCATTTGATATCCTCAAAGGCTGGATTATGGTTAAGGCAAAGTCATTGAACAGAGATGAAATTGTAAATTCAATAATAAATGGGAATTATTATTCGTCTACAGGACCTGAAATTCATAACATCGAAATTAAAGACAAAAAGGTCTACATAAAATGCTCCCCTGTCGTGAGGATTGACCTTGTTTCCAATCCTACTATGGGAAATGTGCTGGTAGCAAAGGAAGGCTTGAATTTTACCGAAGCTGAATTTAAGATAGATGAGCGGTCAAAATATATCAGAATCCAAATCGAAGATTCGTACAAAAGAAAAGCCTGGTCTAATCCATTCTATTTTGACTAAACCAAATCTTTTATTTTATACTTTTTATCACATCCAAATCAAATTTCTCGGTTTTATCCGATTTCACTGTTTCTATTTCAGAAAGTTTTTTTACCTGTGTGATTTTATATTTCAACAGTTCTGCCTTTTGTCTCATAGTCGTATCTGTGGTTGACTTAATCAACTCATCGATATGTTCCATAGCCTTCGAATAATTTGATTTTAGATATTCTCTTTCAGCCAATTGGTATAACAAAATATTCTTACTTTTTCTTTTGTATTTTTCTAATTTCTTTTTTTTAAGACTTATATTAAGAATCTCTCGTATCTCTATAATAAATTCACTTTGTGGATGATCAACAACATACTTTTCAGATAAATCAGATACAACATCATAATTTTCATTTTTATAAGCTCTCATAATTTCTTCAAAATCATTTAGTTCCTCTTCTTTCTCAATAACGCTAAAATGAAGTTGAGCATTCTTTTGCCATTGATTATCATTTTTCATCACAAACTTAAACTCTTTTTTAGCCTTTATCAATTTCTTTGAGTCTAATCTCATACTCACATCGTTTTATCATAGAATTATCAGAAGAATTTGTAACTTTATAATATTCAGAATACTTTTCTTTTGCCTGTAAATAATCACCTTCAGCAAACAGAAATTTCGCATACTTCTGCAAAATGTCAGATAATATTTCCTGCTTTTCATCTCTCGATAAATAAACAGCATATCTATAGAAAATATCTTCAGCCTCCTTATATTGAGCCTTTTCCAGTAGATTTCCGACTTTTTTTCTCATCGATTCTGCTATTTTACTTAATGCGATTTCTTTCGATATCGGCATCAAATCTTTTATATAAATCTGAATCGCATTTTCAAAAAATCCATTCTGAAATTCTATATATGCAAGTCTTAAATAAATAATGATTTTTAATGAATCAGCAACTTCACTATCTATCTTGCTAATGTAATTAATGATTTCAAATGACTCTTTTATCTCATCTTTTTGTGAGAGTGATTGAATCATATCGGATAAAAAAGTTAACACTTCTTTTCTTTCATAAGGATGAAGTTCATAAAAACCCGGGCTAATTTGCATACAGTATTGAATGGCTTTTGGTCTATCCCTTAGAATATTAAATATTTGAAAAATAAGAAATGTAAATCTGTCGTCTTTTTCCTCTTCAACAAATTTACTCAGACTTGTTTCAAGAACATCGGGATTATATCTATTAGAATTTTTAGCGATGTTCTTATATACAAATTCACTCTTACCTAACAAACTTTCCTTTGCCTGCTCTAAATCTTTCTTACCTTTGGCATTCCTATTAATCTCATCTAATATTTCTTCGAAATCACCAGCTCCATAATCTATCTCCTTTAATTTAATAAATTCTGAGAACAAATTTTCCCTTTGAATCTCTTTAATTTCCTCAGCGTTAATATCGATAATACCACCGGAAGTTTTAACTTTCACTAATTCTTCGCTCTCTGATAGAATCTCACCTTTAACCACATTATCGTTTTGAAGAATTATGCGGTCGGAATAAATTGATAGATTGACCACTAACAAGAATATTATTAGTATTATGTAAGAACGGAGTTTAATATTCATACTTAAACAAACCAAAAATAATATAAATAATTTCCATCTTTAGCCGATGAGATATAATG
>CAZYWQ010000343.1:0-3904 GCA_964651675.1 uncultured Candidatus Sumerlaeota bacterium
TTTCCAGAATCGTCTTCTATTCCGACGCACATACCAGTTCGCCAAATCATCAAAAAAGCCCTCAATCAACCGAACCAGAGCACATACATCATATTTACTCATATAATATTCTGCTCTTCCGATAACCGAATTGAGTCTCGATATAATCCATTTATCAAGTTCAGTGCAGTTTTGGAGACCAAAATCTTCCTGAGAAAGTTTCGGTTTATCGATGTTAGCATACAAAACAAAAAAGTTAAAAACATTCCAGAACTGTAAAAATTTTCTCTTTACCTCTTTTGCAGGAGTATAACCAAAAAGGAGTGGACTAGTTGTAATCTGTCCAGCATAAATCCATCTAATAACATCCGCACCCATCTTCTCAACCGCATCATCAAACCATATCGCATTCCCCCAACTCTTATGCATCTCCCTTCCCTTCTCATCCAGAACCTTCTCATAGGTCAAAACTTCTTTATATGGCGAAATTCCCTCAAGTGTAACTGACATAAACATCATTGAATAAAACCAGCACCGAAGCTGCGCTCTCATCTCACAAATCCAATCAGCAGGAAACCACTTCTTCCAATAAGAATTATCCTCATCAAGATAACCAAGTGTAGAAAATGAAATAATGCCAGCATCAAGCCAACAATCTCCAACATCCTTAATTCTCTCCAGAGTACTACCACAATCAGGACATTTTATTTTAATCTCATCAATCCAGGGCCTATGCAATTCCTTAATCTTATCGAACTTCGTTTCAGCAAGTTCCTGGAGCTCTTTAACAGACCCAACAATAACAGTTTTATTACATTTTTTACAGGGATAAAATGGCAGTGGTAATCCCCAGTACCTTCTTCTCGAAATGCACCAATCTCCCATATTATTCAACCAATCATCCATCCGTTTTTTCATAAAATCCGGATGCCATTTCACATCATTATTCGCCTTCAACATCATCGGTCGTATTTCATTACAAGAAATAAACCACTCATCAACCAGTCTGAAAACAAGCTCTTCATCACATCTCCAGCACTTCGGATACCTATGCTTATAATCCTGAACCTTATAAAAATATCCCTTCTCCTTAAGTCTTTTGAAAACCTTCTTAGCAATAAATTGCACATTCTCACCTGTGAAATCACCAAATCCATCGACATAAATTCCATTTTCTGCGATAGGCTCAACAATCGGCAGTTTATCTCGCAATCCCAACTGATAATCTTCCTCACCACATCCAGGAGCAATATGCACGATACCAGTGCCTTCCGTTTCACCAACTTCATCCCATAAAATAACTTTATGCTCGATACCCTTTTGAGCCTCGAACTCATCAAATGGACCTTTATATTTTAATCCTTCAAGCTTCTTCCCTTTTATAGTCTCAACAACCTCATAATCGGAACCAAGACACTCAAGAGTCCCTTTCGAAAGAATATAATATTCATTATTCTGTTTAACTTTTACATAATCAAGATCAGGGCTTACGGCAAGAGCAACATTAGCGGTCAATGTCCAGGGAGTAGTTGTCCAAACCATAAAATACTCTTTATCTTTCCCGACAATAGGCAACTTGAGATATACAGATTTATGAACGACATCATAATACGAATCGAGCATCTCATGTTGTGAAAGAGAAGTCCCGCATCGAATACACCACGGCATTGCTCGATGACCTTTATACAACCATCCTTTTTCATAGCACCTTTTTAGAAAGAACCAGATATACTCAACATTCGTATCCGTCATCGTAAAATAACTATGATCCCAATCCATCCACTGTCCCAGCTTAATTGACTGATCCGCCTGAATCTTAGAAAATTTCTCTACCCGACTACGACATTGCTGAGAAAATTTATCCAGACCATATTCCTCAATTTCCCTCTTAGAATTCAGACCCAATTCTTTTTCAACCTCAACCTCTACCCAGAGACCCTGGCAATCAAAGCCATTCTGATAGCGCTGATCGAATCCCTTCATAGCCTTATATCGCTGATAAATATCCTTATAAGTCCTTCCCCAGGCATGATGAACACCCATCGGATTATTTGCCGTTATCGGACCATCAAAAAATGAAAATGTATCATTTCCCTCATTTTTCTTAACCAGCTTTTTAAATATGTCATTCTTCTCCCAGAAATCCAAAATCCGCCTATCAATCTCCTGGAAATTAAGCGATTCGCTTCTTTTTTTAAACATATCTCCATTCCATCTATGATTATTTAGTTATTTATCATAATAAATATAATGCTTTTTCAACACTCCCTTCACAACCTTATGTAAATAAGACAGAAATTCGTATAAAAGGGATAAATATTAATGTCAAGTTTTTAGAGTCAAGACAGACAAGTCAATAAAAAACTGCTATTTTAATCAAATGAAAAATGGTAGGAAAATTACCAAGAAGTTTGTTCATCTAGAATGCTGATTATTAGTCATTAAAAATTGCTGATAGTGCGTGTCTAAAAATTTAAAGATCATGTTAGATACAATTATTCGAAATCCCATTCATTTTTCTCCTCATATACAGGTTTGTCGAACATTTTAAATTCTTTTTCTGGTTTAGTTTCTGCTTGCATTTTGCGAACATCTATAACAAAAGCATCTATACTGGAAAATTTTTTTTGAGCCCCACCTGATACAACACCAATAAGTTCTGGACAAGTTATTTTATGACAAGCTGGAATACATAAACTCATCAAGTAATCCTTTCTTTTCTCTCTGTCGTCTTCATTAATGAGCAAAAATAGATATGCTGTATCAGCAAATTTGCTAACATGCATAAAGTACCCAAATTTTGAGGATTTTGTTTTTTCAAACTTGGCTTTAATCTTTTGACCGATGATTGTTCTTTCAACTCTTGAGAGCTTACCGAATTTACCTATAGTTTTAAGGTATCTTAAAACACTATCTTGATGAGTCAGTCCGTAATGTTCAGTAAGATATTGTACTGATGTGCATAATTCTCTGATAAGATGGTCAATTACTGTGCTGTCCTGAAGGTTGTTGTCTCGTTTCTGAATATCATTTTTCTCTCTATATCTATATTCTTCCCAAAGCCCTGGCAATAAATATAAATCATATTGAGGGGCGGAAAGTATTTTTTCAATCTCTGGATATTTGGTCTTAAAGAAGGCAAGAAAATCAAGTTCATTCCCAATATTAAACTTGCCTGACAATATGCATTTCTCTCTTACCGAAAGATAAAGTAAAACATCAGCAGGTGTGGATAGCTCAGAAGTCATTTGTAAAAGATCATTAACAAGAAAAGTGTGCACGATAATATCTTTATATTCCTCAACGAGATAAGGATACTGGAAACGAAATTCAGGATCACTGTAGTATTTATCATTAATAAATAGAGTAATAATTCCTATTTTCTTTTTGATTATATCCCAATTAATATCAAAAGTAATATTGAGTGATGTATTAGCACGAACTCTAGCTCCCCTTTTATGTGCATTTAATGTAGTATTGAGTTGACGTTTAGCTTTCTCTTGCCTTTTCTTAATTCGTCCATATTTTATCATATTAATATCAGAAATGTCTATGGCGATTGACTTTGATTGAATTACAATAGCAGTATCATCAATCAAAACGAGGATATCAGCTAATTCTTTTGGTCCACTTTTTTCTATAAGTTGCGGGGAGTACATAACAAAATCAGCTCCGAATAACCTGTAACTTAGATTTTCCACAACATTTTCAACTCTTTTTCCATGTCCATTATCCATACTGTTCATAACAATAATCACAATTTATTTTATATCTAAAAATAGTGTCAATTTTATTATAATTTCAAGTTGAGTTATATTAAATATAGTATTCTCGATTTAAGCACGTAAATAAACTTAATAATTTATTAAAGTAAGTGGTAGTTTCATTGGGTCAAAACTGGCGGAGAGGGAGGGATTCGAACCCT
>CAZYWQ010000344.1:0-3877 GCA_964651675.1 uncultured Candidatus Sumerlaeota bacterium
CTACAAAATCAATATCTTTCGGTTCTTTATCCTTAAGAGGTGTCCAAACACCTGGATAGAGTTTGACAGGTCTCAAATTTATATATTGGTCAAGAGCAAACCTTAACTTCAATAATATTCCCTTCTCAAGAATCCCTGGTTTAACCTCAGGATGTCCTATAGCACCAAGAAAAATAGCATCAAATTGCTTTAATTCATCAACAGCCGAATCAGGAAGTGTTTCACCAGTTCTTTTCCATCTCTCTCCCCCAAAATCATACTCCTTAAAATCCAACTTAAAGCCGAATTTATCAGAAGATGCCTTTAATACTTTGATTCCTTCAGCAACTACTTCCGGTCCTGTACCATCCCCTGGAATAACTGCAATCTTATAAGACTTCGCCATTTTCCTACTCCTTATTCACATTATTATTTTTAAACCTGAATATGTAATGAACCAAAATCTACAAAGTCAACACTTTTAAATAAAAAATATTGATTAGTATACAAACGAGGAAACTTCGCTCCTACAGTTTATTTATTAACAGAACTTCTTAAAAATTTATCATAATGTGGCTCCTTTTTTAATTAGGTCTTGACAACATAAATTCAAATGTCAAATATCCTAAATCAAATTTGTATATAACAAATATATAAAAATTATAATAAAATATTATATCGAAAACAATATTGAACAAGGAGGAGAGATATGACCGAAGGTAAAAAAACGATCAGAGTAATTCAATATGGTTTAGGTCCAATAGGTCAAGAAACAGCAAAGATTGTATTGAAAAAAGAAGGACTTGAACTTATCGGAGCAGTCGATATAAATCCTGAACTTGTTGGCAAAGACCTTGGGGAAATATTGGGGGAAAACAAATTAGGAATAACTATATCAAAGACTTTATCCGATGCTCTCAACGGTAAAAAAGCCGATATCGCTTTACATACCACAACTTCGTTTATAAAAACCATCAAGCCACAACTTGAAGAATTAATTAAAGCGGGGATAAACATTGCTTCATCTACGGAAGAGCTTCTGGTGCCTCATTTACAAAGTCCAAAAGAGGCAGAAGAAATCGACAAATTGGCAAAAGAACATAGTGTAACAGTTCTCGGGACTGGTGTTAATCCCGGCTTTGTTATGGACACACTACCATTATGTTTAAGTGGTATCTGCCTTGAAGTTCACAAGATTGGCGTAAGAAGAGAAGTTGATGCTGGAACACGAAGACTACCACTTCAGAAAAAGGTAGGTGCAGGTCTTGAAGTCGATGAATTCAAAAGACTCGTCGATGAAAAGAAACTCGGTCATATTGGATTAATCGAATCCGTAGCATTAATAGCCGAAGGACTTGGCTGGGAGCTCGATGATATTCAGGAATCAATCGAACCAGTCGTTGCTGATGATGACCATACGACAAAATATCTCACCGTAAAAAAAGGACAGGCAGCAGGATTGAAACATATTGCTGAGGGATTTAAAGATAACAAAGTACTAATCCATCTTGATCTCAGAATGTATGTAGGTGCAAAAGAACCATTTGACTATGTTCACATAATAGGTGTACCCGAAATCAAATGCAAATTGGAAGGCGGAATTGCAGGCGATCAGGCAACTGTTGCAAGTCTCGTTAATGCTATTCCAAGAGTCGTCAAGGCAGCTCCAGGATTAGTCACAATGGATAAGCTCTCAGTTCCTCTTGCACTAATTACAGATAAAATCCTCTAATTGTTATTCATAAAGAATTGACATTATTCATTATATTCTCGGCTTATCTTGCCTATGGAGTACTTTTGTTTCTCCTTCGGGTTGCAATTTCTTTCCCCTTATTAAAACGCAAGAAATAAATTTTAGCAATTTATTTAATACTCTTCGTATTCGTTTTAATGTTGAACTTTGAGTAGCTGTAATGATAAGTGTTTACTTCAAAAAAATTACTCTGATAAAATGATGATAAATCGTCTTATAAAACAATTGGAATCACAAAAAGCTGTTGATCCTCGCCTAATTTCTTTTCTGATACTTTATTCGATATTTAAACAGAATAAAAAATCGGATGATGCAATCAATTTCTATTTGCAGAAGTATAATACTGATTCACAAAATATCAATTTTATATTTGAGTTAGTAAAGGGGACTGTTAAAAGGAAACTCACACTTGATTACTATATCAAATGCTTTTCAAAAAAGGATTCAAAAAAACCACCTTTTGAAATTATTTTGATTCTCAGGATGGGAATATATCAGCTTTTCTATATGGATTCTGTTCCTGAATATGCCGCTGTGAATGAGTCTGTCAATCTTTGCGCATTAATAAATAGCAAAATGAAAGGTTTTGTTAATGCTGTACTCAGGAGTGTCATTAGAAATAAAAATAAGATTGAAATATCGATTGATAATCCGATTCGGCAGATGAGTATAAAGTATTCTTTTCCTGAGTGGATGATTAAACGATGGATGAGTGAATATGGGAAAAAGAATTGTGAATCGATGTGTGAGATTTTCAATAGACCTTTTGAGATTTGCTTGAGAACCAATCGTTTGAAAAGTAGCAGGGATAATCTTATCGCTCTCCTGAAAGAGAGAAATGTTGTTTGTAAAAAGGGATATTATTCACAAGATGCAATTTATTGCTCAAACATTCGGCGATTGGAAACTTTAGACCTTTTTCAGGATGGATATTTTTTTGTTCAGGGTGAAGCATCGATGTTAATAGGTGAGATTAGCAATCCTGAAAAGGGATTGAGGATTCTTGATATGTGCAGTGCACCTGGTGGAAAGTCAACTCATCTCGCAGAGATTATGGGAAATAATGGTGAGATTGTGGCTGCAGATATTAATGATGGTAAACTCAGGCTTGTTGAGGAAAATGCAAGAAGATTAGTAATAAGTTGTATAAAAACACACCCCTGGGACAATCTGGAGAAGGATTGTCGGGAGTTAGGCGTTTTTGATTATGTGCTTATCGATGCACCTTGTAGTAATCTTGGGATATTAAGAAAATTACCAGAATCGAGATGGACAAAAAAACCGAAAGATTTGAAGTCTCTCAGGAATGTACAATTGAATTTGCTTGAGAAGGGACTTAGATTCTTGCAGGAAGATGGTACATTACTATATAGTGTATGCACATTAACAAGAGAGGAAAATGAGAATATTGTTGAAGAATTTTTGAGTAATCATAAAGAATTAAAGATCGTTGACTTGAAAAAAGATGAAGGATTAAGAGTAAGAATCGATCTTCCCGATACGACTAAGTATGAATCTTTATTTACAGAAGAAGGATTTTTGAAGCTGTTACCATTCAAACATAAAGTTGAAGGTTTTTTTGCTGCGAAGATACAATTCAAATAAAAATCTAAGATTGTAGTGGAGTACTTCCTGATAATGCAATTAAATGAACAAAAAAGAAAGCAATTATTTGCGGAGTTGATTATATTCATAGCGACTTTTCTATGGGCTACTACTTTTATTGGCGTGAAATTAGCCTTGAGGGAATTACCGCCAAATCTTCTTGTAGCTTATCGTTTTACAATCGCTTTAACTCTGCTAATAATCTGGAAACCAAAATTACTCAAATCTATGAACTGGAGAAACATCAAATGGGGATTATTTCTAGGATTTCTGCTTTTTGTAGGGTATATCTCGCAGACTGTGGGGATGCAGTATACTCAGGCGAATAAGTCCGCTTTTATAACATCAATGGCAGTGGTATTAGTTCCATTTTTCAGTCTGATCATCGAAAAGAAAATGCCTCGAACAGCATCTTTTATCGGCGTGATTTTAGCAATCATAGGTTTGTATTTTCTTTTAATGCCTCGTGAAGGTGATGTTAACAAAGGTGACCTTTATACAATCATTTGTTCAATTTCGTGGGGATCGTATATAGTGCTT
>CAZYWQ010000345.1:0-2150 GCA_964651675.1 uncultured Candidatus Sumerlaeota bacterium
ACCGAATATACGCCATTAGAAAATGTTGTAAAGCGAATAAATGTCACAGAAGAACCAATTGAAAATATTAAATTTTATAAAGGCAGAGGATGTGAAGAGTGCAGATACACAGGTTATAAAGGTCGAACAGCAATATTCGAAATCGTATTAATGACAGAGCCATTGAAGCGACTTGTAGTCGAAAGAGCCTCTTCGAATAAAATCAAAGAAGAAGCTATTCGGGAAGGTATGAGAAATCTTCGTTTTGATGGCTGGAAAAAAGTCAAAGCAGGATTTACCACAATAGATGAAGTCCTGAGAATGACTCAGGAACAGGATATCGAAGACCTAACTCACGCTTATGACTAAATGAATAATACAGAGAAATAGTAAGAGACAAAAAGAACGATTGTATTTTGTATATAAAGAAAAAATACCAAGCATTTTTGAGCAACGACCCACTGGGTCGTCTTTAATATATATTTTCGTTCTCTGATTTTTTATGAAAATAAAATTACGAATTCATAGAAATATTAATTAATGAAGATTGACTAATGCCAACATTCAAATACGAAGCAAAAGATAATAATGGGAAATCCATTCAAGGCGTCATAGAAGCCGAGAACAACACTGCTGTTATATCTCAGCTTCAAACGATGGGTTATTTCCCTATTTCAATTCGTTCCGAAGAAAAAGCAAAGCCTCTTCGTCTTCTACAAAGGAAAATAACCACATCTGACCTGACTACTTTTAATAGGCAACTTGCCGACTTATTAGATGCAGGAGTTCCTCTCATCAAAAGTCTGGATGTTATCAAAGAACAAACATCGAATGTTTATCTGAAAGAGATTATAGACAGTATAATGAGCGATGTTCATTCTGGAGCGACCTTAGCAGATGCACTCTCCAAGCATCCGAAAGTTTTTTCAAAGTTATATTGTGCCCTTGTTAAATCAGGTGAAGCTGGTGGTATGCTTGAGACA
Organism: uncultured Candidatus Sumerlaeota bacterium; assembly: GCA_964651675.1. GTDB lineage: Bacteria > Sumerlaeota > CAZYWQ01 > CAZYWQ01 > CAZYWQ01 > CAZYWQ01. The sequence goes on from CAZYWQ010000345.1 coordinate 963, forward strand.
ATTTTAGAGAGGCTTGCTGAATTTTCCGAAAAGGAAGATGAGTTAAAAAGCAAAATTTTATCAGCTCTCGCCTATCCGGCTGTTATGGTAGTCGTAGGGATATCCGTTGTTACTATTCTTATGACCGTTGTTATGCCTAAAATCACCGATATATTTGACCAATTTGAACAAACTCTCCCGTTAATAACCACAATCCTTATGTCAATCAGTCATTTCACAGGAAGATTCTGGTGGGTAATAGTTGGATCTATCGCAGCTATCATAATCATCATATATAATTTTGCAAAAACAGGCGAAGGCAAATACCTTTATGATAAAATAAAACTTAAAATACCACTTTTAGGCGAATTAGTATTAAAACGAGAAGTAGCACAGTTTTCCAGAACATTAGGAAACCTATTGAAAAATGGTGTTTCGATTCTGCCAGCACTCGACATCGTTATTGAATCGATTACAAACAAAGTCTTCGAACGCGAAGTCAAGAAAATGCCTGAGGAAATTAGTCAGGGCTCGAATATGTCGACTTTTCTTTCGAAGTGTAAAATATTTCCGAAAATCACCGTGAGTATGATTGCCGTAGGTGAGCGAACGGGAAAGGTTGAAGAAGTATTGCTGAAAATTGCCAACTCTTATGAAGCAGAAGTTGAGCGAAAACTCAAGACTATTACTTCTTTACTTGAGCCAATTATAATTCTCCTTTTAGGCATAGTTGTCGGATTTATTGTTATCGCAATGTTGTTACCAATATTTTCATTAAATATTTCTTAATTAAAAAATATTATTAGATAAAAATAATATTCAGATATGAAAAGAACAAAAGGTTTTACATATTTAGAGTTAGTGGTAGTCATTTTAGTGATTGCTGTTTTAAGCTCAGTGACCTTACCATCTATGCGAGGTGTTTTTGCAGGCAACAAGTTAAAAACATCCGCCAGGGAACTCTATACAATGCTGAAATATGCCCAAGGATCCGCTGTATTTCAGAGAGAAATTGTTGAGCTTCGGATAGATACGGCTAAGGACAGATACAGACTTGTACCCAATGATGAAGAAAAACAAACGAGACATAAGAAAAAGAAATATTCTCGTATTAACGCCGTTGTGAATCTTCCTAAGCAAGTCTCTTTTACCACTGTCCAAACTCCATTTTCAGACAGAAGGCATCGAGAGGTTAAATCGATTTTCTTC
>CAZYWQ010000345.1:2160-3853 GCA_964651675.1 uncultured Candidatus Sumerlaeota bacterium
GGCGCAGAGATTATCCTGAAAGGAAGAAATAACAGGACATTTTTAATTGTTGTTTATCGCACAACAGGATTCATCGAATTAATAAAAGATCCACAAAATGAAAAGGAGTATAAATTCTCCTGATGTGTTTTGAAAGATGCAGAAAAAATATATCGGGCTTTGTTCTTATGGAAGTAATTGTCTCGATGCTTATCATCGGCATTGCACTATCCGTAATATTACGGTCATTCAACACATCTGCTGATTCAAATGTCAGGACACAAATCTCAACGACCGCTTTATTCCTAATTCAAAAAATCCTATTTGAGATAGATTTTAACACTGATGACTATAAAGAGGGAACATACGAAGGCAGCTTTGGTGATGATTACCCAAATTTTTATTGGAGAATCACCGCTTACGAATATGAGCCTGAATACGATGATGTAACTCTTGAAAATGACATTGAGGAAGTCGCAGGATTAAAAGATTATCAAATCGACATTGTCTATAACGACCAACGAGGTAGATATTTCATTCCTATCTCATTAAAAACATCGGCATTGGGTGCTGAGAAATTCTCTTATGCGAGTATCCAGAGCCAAATAAAAAATGATTGATTTACAAAAAATGAACACAACGGAAAGAAAAAAAATAATTGCATTCACACTAATTGAAGTTCTCGTAGCCGCTGTAATATTTAGTCTCGTTGTTACAGCCCTTTATACAACCTACTCCACAGGACTGAACTCCTATAAGCGTTCACAGAGAAATCGTGAGATGCAACAGAATGCACGCGCTGTCTTCGATTTAGTAGGCAAAGATTTACGAAGCGTTTACTGGCAAATATCAACTTCATATAATATTCTATCACCTGAGATGGAACAGAAATTTAATGCACTTGGCTTCTATGATTATGACGACGGCAATGATGATGAGGATGATGACAGCGACAAAGATGACAATGAGGAAAGCCCATTAGAAAACTATGAGCATATAAAATTTGATTTAACCTTCAAGGGAACTCCTCAATCCGTCTCATTTGTCCGTTATCAGAGTGATGAAGCATCATTCCAAAGAGAAGACTGGAATCTTGCACGCATCAAATACTCACTCAAAAATGGTTCCCTTGTGCGTTCCATTTCGGATGTTACACGCACAGAATTTTATAACTATTATACAGGAGAAAAAAGCGAACTGGAAGAGGAACCGACTGACGAGCCAAAATCATTTGAAGAAGTTGTGGCAAAGAACATTGTAGAATTCGACCTAAAATATCTTTATTTCTATGAGGATGAATGGCGATGGACTGATTCGTGGGACTCAGAATCCGCTCAATATCGTAATCCTGCTGATTATGAAGATGAAGAAGAATCTAAGATTACTATCTTAGGGTATGATCCATTAGAAAAAACAGAAGAGGATACCAATATCCCTGATGGACTTCCTAGCTGCATAAAAATTGCCATTGTTGTGCAAAACAGAACAAACGAGAAGATATTAAAAAAATATGAAACCATTATAGATATGCCTTCCTCCCTTGAAACCTGGATTAAAGAAGGCGAAGACGAGGACTTATACGAACAATTAGGAGAAGAATCGGATTCAACTATAGAAAAGCTTGGTGAAAGGCTATGAACAAAACCAATAAAAAATCTCAATCTGGTATAGTATTGGTATTAACTCTTTGGATAGTGGTAATACTATCCATAAT
>CAZYWQ010000346.1:0-3834 GCA_964651675.1 uncultured Candidatus Sumerlaeota bacterium
TTTGAATCTACAAAAAACATAATATTAATAATACCTTGAATGTATTAAACAAATTAAAACAAGAAGGGAAGATAAATTACATTGGTATTTCGCTTAAAAAGCCTCATGATGCTATGACAATAATTAATAAGAATGCGGTAGATGTCTTAGAGATTGAGTATAACCTTTTTAATGTATGGTTTAATAAAGAAGTTATACCTCATGCCAGGAAGAAAAATATTGGATTGATAGTTAAATCACCCTTAAATAAGGGAGTGTTGACTGCAAAATATAATCATGAATCAATTTTTGATTCAAATGATTCCCGTAGTCAATATTTAAACAGAGAAACTTTAAAAAGAAGAAATACATGGATAGATATTTTTTGCAAAAAATTTAAGGTTAAAAGAAAAGAGATGAAAGAATTTTCATTACGGTTTGTTTTTTCTAATATTGATATCTCAGTTGTAGCACTTGGAATGCGTAATTGTCTTCAACTAGAAGACAATCTTTCTGTTTTTGAAAAACCTTTCTTTAAAAAAGAAAAAATAGAAAAAATAGAGGAATTTTCGATTTCTCATTACCATATTCTAGGGGGAAAAACATGGAATCAATAAAACCTAACTACAAAAAAGATAAAAAAATAGATCCTATTAAACTATATTATACAAAAGAATATTACGCGCCATTGAGTATGAATGTTATTGATTTCCCCAAAATGTTAGTGCTTCAAGGAAGTAGTTTTTGTAATTTTAACTGTATTATGTGCCAGAGAAATGTAAAGGTTAAAAAGAGAGAAAAAACAAAGTTGGGTAATGGATATATGTCAGTTCAATTGATAAAAAAAATTGTTGATGAATGTAAAAACATTAAAGATTTTTTAGGCTTACAATTTGCTCTTTATGGTGAACCCTTGCTGAATCCTGACATAGTGAAAATCATTGAGGTAATAAAAAAAGGTGGTGTAAAAGTTCAGATAGTAACCAATGGTTCTATGCTTGAAGAAGAAATGATTAGGAAATTAATTAATGCGGGATTAGATAAAATAAAGATATCTTTCCAAGGTGCTTCTCCTGAAAAATATAAGTTATGGAGAGATAAAGATTACTATTCAAAACTTGTATCTATAGTCCACAATGTTGTTCGTATAAGAGATAAAATGAAGAGTGACCTCTTCGTTCAGGTTGGCACTAGCTCAGCTGATGATACAATCGAAGAACTTAAAGATTTTATTTCTTACTGGAAGAAAATTGTCGATCATGTTTATTGGAATTATACTTGTCTTTTGCATCTTCAAGATGATCCAGTTATTAATAATTTGAAAATTTTGAGACAAGCGCCCAAAAATACAAAGAAGTGCTGGGAACTTTTTAAAAGAATGGCGGTTATGTGGAATGGTAAGGTAGTACGATGTGTTAATGACGAAGAGCATTTTATAGGAGATCTCAATACTCAATCTATCAGAGAAATTTGGAATGGAGAAATTATGAATAAATATAGAAGTACGATACTCGCAAAGGGGAACATTTTAGAGGGTTGTGAGTATTGTACTACGCAGCCGGATGAAACTAAAAATTATAAATATAGATATAATCAAAAAAAGAAAGGAAAATAAGAAAATATGTATTTCATTGCTGAAATAGGGTTTAATCACAATGGTGATATGAAAATAGCCTCTAAAATGATAAAGGCAGCAGCAGAGGCCGGTGCAAATGCGGTCAAATTCCAAACATACAGAGCTTCTGATCTGGCTTTGCCCTCATCACCACATTTCGAAGCGATAAAAAGCGGCGAAATGGATCTAGAGCAGCATTTGGAGTTAGCCGAAACAGCAAAGTCTTATCAAATAGATTTTCTTTCAACCCCGTATAGTAATTGGGCTGTCGATTTACTGGAAAAAGTAGGGGTAAAAGCATATAAAATAGCCTCAATGGATTTGACAAATGAAGAACTTCTTCGTTATGTAGCTAAAACAGGTAAGCCACTCATTCTCTCAACTGGAATGGCTACACTCCAAGAGATCAAGTCTACTGTTATATTTTTACATAAATTAAATAGTGGCCCAGTTACTTTGCTTCACTGCTTATCTAAGTATCCGGCTAATCCTTCGGATATAAATTTAGCCTTTATGAAAAAAATGCAGGAGGAATGCAAGTGTCCTGTTGGTTATTCAGATCACATGAAAGGTACAACTGCCTGTTTTTTAGCAGCTATACTGGGAGCTGAAGTAATTGAGAAGCATTTTACTTTAGACACTTCAGCACCAGGAGCAGATCATTATCATTCTGCAGATCCAGCGCTGTTAAAGCAGTTAATTGAGGATATAAAATTTTCCTTGTTAATGATAGGTCAAAAAGACAATTCTGAAAATCGGGCAGATCGCCAGGAATCAAAAAAATTTAGAAGAGGGGTTTATGCTAAAACGGATATTTCTGAAGGCTCTTTAATCTCAAGGAAGTATCTTGTCTGTTGCAGGCCTGAATCAGAGTATTCTCCTCAAGACCTGGATAAAATAGTAGGAAGAATTGCTAAAAACGATATAAAAAAGAACAGCCCTATAACCAAAAAGGATCTATAAGGGTTGCTAACTAAACCACTCATTATTGTTCAAATCAGGTTTAACTCGAAACGGCTTTTAGGAAAAGCTCTTTACCCTTTAAATGGAATGCCGATGTTTATCTATTTGCTCAGGCGTTTAAAAGTTCTTTCATCAAGATTTAAAATTATTGTAGCAACAACAAAAAATAAAACAGATGATCTTATTGCAGTCTGGGCTGGTGCCGAGGAAATTGACGCTGTGAGGGGAGAGGAAGACGATGTAATTTTAAGATACATACAATGTATTGAAAAATTCCCTTCAAATATTATTGTGCGTGTCACGGGTGATAATCCTTTAACCGACCCTTTTATTATTGAAAAGGCGATAGAGCTAATGAGAGATGAATATTGTGATTATGTGAGAGCAATAGATGAATACGCCTTGGGTGTGGGTGTTGATGTTTTTCGAGATACGCTGATAAAAACAATCCATAAGAATTCGGTCTCAAAGTACGAACGGGAGCATATTGATGCCTATGTTCTGAACAATCAAGAAAGATTTAAAATTGCTAAACTCAAAGCCCCGCCTGGGTTAAATTATCCTGATATAAGCCTGACAGTAGATACTCATAAAGATTATATGAATATTGCAAAGATTATTGAATCATACCCTTCGGATGCCTTTATAGAATCGAAAGATGCAGTTAACAGAGCTCGCCAGGGAAATATTTAAGGGAAAATACCCCCCACAAAAAGTACTTTTTCGTGTGGATGCGGGAAGAAAAGAGGGGCTCTCATTTGGCCATATCTCTCGCTGTATGACTCTTGCACGAGAACTGAAAAGATCTGCAGATTCTCAGATCATTTTTTTGATGCGTGATTATAAGGAAGGAATAGATTTTGTCCGGGCACTTGGATGGAGTTTGCAGACGATTGATGCTTCATTACAAAAAGAGGAGCATGATTTTTCAGTTGTGGAATTTATAAATAAGCTGGAGCCGGATTCTCTGATTATAGATCTTCCGGATGAAGATCCGGATATTTACCTTAAGTATGCCAGGAAAAATAAAGTACTGACCATTTGTATTGATGATACGGCTAAATTCTCATATCTTTCTGATGTTATACTAAACAGCAGCATTCTTGCCGATAGAAAAGCATATGGAGAGTGTCTTCCAGGAACACGTTTTTTGTTGGGGATGGATTATTTTATTATGGAGGATTATATGAAAAAAGGATGCTGCCATTCCGATAAAGAGTTTTTCTCTGTTCTCATTTCATTTGGTGGTTCTGACATATCAGGATTAACTGAAAAGG
>CAZYWQ010000347.1:0-3831 GCA_964651675.1 uncultured Candidatus Sumerlaeota bacterium
AAATCCTTGGGGTCGCAACAATATATAAAACTTTGTCAAGAGGTTATTAAGAAAAATGAAAAAACAAGCATTGGGTAAGGGAATCGACGCTTTAATCCCTGATTTTTCGGAATTACCAACTTCTAAAGAAGAAAAGATCTCTCAAATACCAATATTTGAAATTTCCCCAAATCCTTATCAACCAAGAACAAGGTTCAATCCGTCTGAGCTGAAAGAGCTGTCAGATTCAATCAAAGCCAACGGAGTCATTCAGCCTATAATCATCCGTCGTGTAAAAGACAAATATCAACTAATCACTGGTGAACGCAGGCTCAAAGCGGCAAAGATGGCTCGATTAGAAAAGATTCCTGCTATCATAAAAGAAGTGCCTGATTCCGATATACTTAAACTGGCTATAATTGAAAATATCCAGCGGGAAAACCTTAATCCTATCGAAGAAGCCAAAGCCTACAGTGCCTTAATAACAAAATTCAAGTTCACTCAAGATTCATTGGCTCAAAAACTCAGTAAAAAACGCTCAACAATTACGAACTCACTAAGACTCCTTGACCTACCAACTGACATTCAAGAAGATATAATAGATGGAAGAATAACACCAGGGCATGCGCGGGCAATACTCGCCATAAATAGCAACAAAGACCGTCACATACTTGCGGAAAAGATAATAAAAGGACAATTATCTGTAAGAAAAGCTGAAGAGTTAGTACAGAAATACAAAAAGAAACTCAAATTCCCTCAGCGAAAAAAGACAGTAGATCCAATTATTGCTTCTGCCGAAGAAGAACTAATGCGAACACTTGGTTTAAGGGTATCGATAAATGCAAATAAATATGGTTCGGGGAGATTAGAGATATTTTTCACCAACCAAGAAGAATTGAACAGACTTATGGAATTTTTTGATATGACACTCGGTTAATATTAATTTTCCCCACCATTAACCTTCATTTGGCGAGCTTCACTTAACTTTTCTTTCGCTTCGGCAGAATCGGGATTTATAGCCAACGCTATATTAAATTCATAAATAGCCTTTTTCCAGTTCCCCTCTTTTAATGCCTTATAACCAAGTTTGTAATGTTCATTATAAACAGCATTTGTGTCTACATCGCTTGCTCCTACCTTCTGATAGCCCTTATCTCTTTCTTCACTTTTTTTCGGTTTTTCGGTTTCATCTTTCTTTTCTTCAGCAGCAGTAACCTCGGGGCTTAGAACTATACTATCTATATCAAGTTCATCTTCGTCCTCATTATAACTTAGAATACTCTCATCAATTCCTGTACTTTCCTCTACGGTCTTTTCAGAAACTGGCTCATTTTCTTTCTCAGCATCCTCAAAAGCAGGTAACTCTAAAGAATTCTCGTCCGAAACTGACCAATCATCCACACCTCTCTCCTTAGTAGGTTCGGGTGTTACTGCTACTGTTTCTGCATCCGACATTCCCTCGGACATTTTATCGCTATCCACTCCTCCGCCCTCTTCGGTTATGCTATCCAAAATATCATCTATACTTAAGTCACCGACAGAGCCACCTGTTTTCTTCACCGATGGTTCTAATGGTTTATGAATCTCTTTTCCAATTTCTTGTGATCCCTCACTTTTATCACTCACTTCTGCTTCTTCACTCTTTTCCTCAGTAACCTCTGGCATAAAATCTACTGGAGTACTTGGCAACTCAACATCTTTAATTATATCTTCATCTATTATTTGATCTAAACTACTGAGAGATGCGTCCTGTTCCGAGCTCGATGCTTCCTGTAATTCTAATTCTTTGGAAGTTTCCTTATCTTCTGCAGCGGGAAGTAAGGGTTCAACCTCAAGCGGTAATCCATTCCGTGCCACCTTAACATCCTCTGGCAACCTTTCTGCCTCAAGGGGCGATTGAGAATCGTAACTATGCTCCTCAGAAACGGTAATTTCTTCTTCGGAAGGTTGTAGTTCAAAACCTACTATATCTTCGGAGGATTGTGATTCATCAACTTCCTGACTACTTGAAGCCTTAACTGGCTCGCTAATTTCCCCTTCTGATAACACATCGTCAAATGAAGGTAGTGTAAATTCCTTCTTATGATCCTCCTCCAATTTATCTTCTTCTTGGGCGACCGAGACCTCTTCCGTTTCTTCCAATGGTAGTTTCTCTTCAAGCTCTTCCCCAACTTCCGCTAAAGACGGTTTTTCTTCCATTTCTTCCTCAGGAGCATATAGCTCGGATTCACCCATAACATCGACATCAGCAGAATCAGAGAAAACATCAGACGATAACTCTTCGGTTAATACTTCATCTGTAGATGTCTCTTCCCTAACTGCACTTACTCGCTTTTTCTTTGAGGCTCTGAGAATCATTATTACTCCAACAAGAACAAAGACAACTACAGCACCAAGAATAATAAGTTTCGTATCTTTACCAAATAATGGTTTTTTAGTCTCTACACTTGTTATAACTTCTTTTTCGACCTCACCTTCGTCAATTTTAGTTTCAACACTCTCCTCTGAAGTTTCCACCGCCTCTGGGGTTGGTTCCGCAACAACAGTTTCCACAGAAGTTTCAGTTTTTGGCTTTATAGACTCTTTAAGCAGTCCTTCCTCAGCAAATTTCTTATACAAATCTATAAATTTATCATCAGGATCAAGCTGCTGCAATTTATCACAAGCTTTAAGTAAGTTTTCATAGTCTCTTTCACCAAGCAATACCTTCATCTTCTTCTTTATTTCTTTCTTCTCTGCTTCCCTTTCCCTTTTCTCCAAGAAATCCTCGTCCTCACTCTCAAAATTCGCCTTCTTGTATAAATCAACGGAGTAATCTAACTGAGAAATCGCAATATTGCAAAATTGTATCATTGTATATGTTAGAAAAAGTATAATAAACCACTTCGAAATATGTACCTTAAACGCTGCTTTCATAATTCTTAAATCACTATACAATTTTTACTAATGATTATATTATTACTATATCATTTCTTTGTCAACACATAGTATTAAAAAGAAATATCCGACGGACTAACACCGAACATCTACACTAATTTATCGGTACATAGATGAATTTAATTAACAGCTCTGGTGTTCCGATAAATACCAATAGTTTTCTTAAAAAGGAAAAACAATTTTATGTTGACTTTTAATATGTAGATCGTAAACACTTCTGAACTATTATCAAATAATATCTTTTTATCTTCGATTATAACAACAAATAGTCCATTGAAAATTATAATAATATAAGTATCAGAACAATCATACTGTCAAGAGAATACGAAGGAGAGAAAAAATGAATTTAACCATCTTCACACCTGTCTGCTCAATATTAGGTTTATTAACTGCTCGTCTTTATGTAAAGAAAATTAAGAAACAACCCGAAGGCACTCAGGAAATGATTGATATTTCAAATGCAGTAAAAGAAGGCGCACGTGCCTATCTCAGAAGACAGTACAAAGTAGTGGCAATAGTTTTTCTGATTATATTTTTACTTTTACTACTAATGATGTTGACAAAAAATCTGCCTACCTTCGTGCCATTCGCTTTCCTGTCAGGAGGATTTTGGTCAGCCCTAGCAGGATATATCGGTATGAAAACCGCTACCAACTCAAGCGCAAGAACGGCAAATGCTGCTAAAAATAGTCTCAACCAGGCTCTACGAATCGCATTTTCGAGTGGAAGCGTTATGAGCTTAACAGTTGTTGGACTCGGATTAATGGATTTGAGCATCTGGTATCATATTTTAAAATACTATTACGGAACAGTTCTTGGATACGAACAAGCCGAAGTAATAAGATGGATAACAAGGAATATGGTGAATTTCAGTATGGGAGCCAGTTTGATGGCATTATTTGCACGAGTAGGTGG
>CAZYWQ010000348.1:0-1659 GCA_964651675.1 uncultured Candidatus Sumerlaeota bacterium
ACATTGGATGGAATTTGATAGACCTTTTTGAGGTAGGTTTCTAAGTCTCTTTTTGAGATTGATAACAGTGTATCAATCTCTTTACCGATTAACTCCTCACTCTCTTGCCCTATAACTTCTCTAACGCTCTTACTAACATTTACTATCTCACCTCTATCGTTTTTTAATAAAATAACAAAATCATTTGTCTTCGCCACAAATTCTTTTGCGGAAACAACAAACTTATTCTCGATATAATTTGTAATATAATCCCAATCCCAGTCTCGGTTGAAATACTGAATATTTTCATCTCCTTTGGCATATAAAGGTAATCCATCATTATTTGCAGAATGAATTTCTTCTGCATTCGACTTTGTAATATCGGTTTTTATAATCAACTGTAAATAAATGACACTGTCATCGAATTCCTTAACCTTTGATAATCGAAAATCAACATCTCTTAATAGGATAACTGATAGATACCCGGCTAAATATCCAGAAAGTAACCAGCGTGCCGAAATACTCGAGTAGAATTTATCATCGCACTCGTTAGCAAATAAATCACTCTCTTTTAATCTCAATACAACAACATATTCTTTATTTACCTTATCAAATAATACATTAATAGGGGAGACATCGATACATTCCTCAACTAATGAAACCAATCTTTCCTCTGTTAGACTATTTTCTCCCAACATTCCCCATAGAAAATTATTCACGGCTTTCTTTGAAGCAGACTGCCAGCCTAATTTAACAAATAAGTCCTTTGCTTCCTCTATATTTAAAAAATCAAAAACGAAACTTCTTGCCTGCCAAAATTTATCCAATTGAACACTCTCAACCAGTCCTTTTGACTTATTCATCACCTCATAACCACCCTTAAAGAAGGACCGCTTACTATGTGTTAACAGACTTACCATCTTCCATAACCTCCAAAACTTAAATTTTAGTGGGGAAGGGTAGGTTCCCCACTAAAATGGAACAAATATTTCTCCTTGCCCCGAACCCCTGCCATCACTCTCTATCTCCTGCTTCAGCATTTTCGTTTATGTTAAGTAGAGCCAGAAAGAATTTCCCAATTCCTTTCTCTTCTTTTATTCTTTCAACCTTTTCCATATCTACTGCTCTATAATAATGAAGATTCTCACTTGATATCATTAGTTTCTCGTTCACATCATCTCTTACCATTCCCAGATCTTCTGAAGCTATTTGCAAAATCCTTGAAGGTTGCTTTAATTTTTCAACTTCGACCTTTAACTTTTTGCACTCTTCGGCTAATTGTAATTCCTTATCCTGAAATCTTTTTGCCTCAGCCATTATCTTATCTATTGAAATTCTCAAATGCACACTCGCTACAAGTAGGAATGTGAAAAATGCCATCCAGAACACATATTTTAAAATCTCAAGAATTGTTAATTTTTGAGATATGTAACGGCGTTTTTGATTTACTTCTTTTCTCAAGATCCTTCTCCCTTGTTTAAGATGCTATCCTCTCCAACACCCTCAATTTTGCACTTCGAGATGACGGATTATCCCTTATCTCCTCATCCGAAGGTTTTATTGGCTTCTTGTTTACAAGACGAAATTTTTGTATTCCACCACATTTGCAAACAGGAAAATCTTCCGGACAGACACATTTCCTACTATATTTTTTAAATGCTTCTTTAATGAGTCGATCTT
>CAZYWQ010000348.1:1669-3806 GCA_964651675.1 uncultured Candidatus Sumerlaeota bacterium
GATCATTGCTGCTCTTGATCCAACATCAAGAACATCGGGAATAAGCCTTAAGAAATATTCCAAATTTTTTAATTCTTTATTCAAAAAAATTCTAATCGCCTGAAAACTTTTTGTTGCTGAGTGTATCTTCTTGGGATGTGCTTTCCTTGGAATCGCATTCGATATTATCTCTGCAAGTTGTTTGGTTGTATCGATAGATTTAACTTTCCTTGCCTCTACTATCTTCTGAGCGATTCTATTACTCCATTTTTCCTCTCCAAATTTCCTAATTATCTCCGCCAAATCATCGTAAGAAAAAGTATTAACAACATCCCAGGCTAACAATCGGCTCTCCTTATTGTATCTCATATCCAAGACTGAATCCTGCATAAAGCTAAATCCTCTACCTGAACTGTAGTGAAATGAACACGAACCTAAATCGCAAATTATCCCATCAACCTTTTCCAATCCAAAGGTCTTTAGTAACTCCCTAATTTCGGTATAATTTCTGTTTGAAGAAAAAAAATTTTTAAATCCTGAAAGCCTTTGAATCGCAATACCCAAAATTTCCGGATCAATGTCCACTCCTATTAACACATCTGTTTGTTTGATATTGTTTAAAAGTAATTCCGAATGACCACCTGTTCCACAAGTCGTATCTATGAACACCCTTCTTTCTTTTTTGAGATTGACATCTTTGATAAAACGAATAACTTCATCAGCGAGAACTGGAGTATGATATTTGAAATCATCCAAATCATTTCTTTCCTTCATTTTTATTCGGATCTATAAACGGATCCGAAATAGGATTCCCATCTTTGTTAGCAAAACGCATCAGAGTCATACGCGCCATCTGTTCAGCCATTGCCTCATAATTCAATTCTGAAGTCTTATCCATCAACTTCCAACTCTCCTCATTCCACAATTCCAACTTATTGAAATTGCCACAAATCAAAACCTTATCTTTAATATTAGCGTAATCCCTTAAATCCTGCGGTAAGCTAATTCTATTTTGAGTATCTGGATAAACCTGATAAGAATTGTGATGAAGGAATCTTGAAAAATGTCTTGCATTTTTATCAAACTGTGGTATGGATGTAATTTGTGCTGTGTATATGTGCCACTCTTTTAAAGGATACACATCAATGCAATGTTCGAGACCATTCGCTAACATAAAACCTTCGCTGTCCTTAAATTCGCGATTGAAGGTATCCATTAATTTACTTGGGATAACAATTCTTCCCTTTTCATCAAGATTATGTGCGTATTTTCCTGTAAAACCTAACATAATATTTGGCTTCCCTTAAGCTCCACATTCCTCCATTACATTCCATTATTTGACTCCTTGTAGGCTACAAATTCCACGAAGTCAAGATTTTTTTTAGACTAATTTTATATAAACCACTGATTTTTTTGGGTATTACACCACATATTGTATAAGTTTCTTTAAGGCAAACTATAGGTTGTGCAAAAATGCTTCGGTACAATAATACTGGAATTTTGACAATATAATATTAGTCCTGTTATATCATTTCATCAGTTGACTAAATTAGCAATTCTCAAAAAAATATTGACAACGATTTAACCATTATTTAGCGTCATTTATTAAACATTTTTCATTATTAAAATTGCAGAAATCGATTGACAGCAACCCCACAGTAGAAAGGGGGGAAATAGAGAATGAGTAGTATTACTGTCGAAGAAAATGAGTCGCTCGATAAAGCATTAAAAAGATTCAAAAAAGCCTGTCAAAAGTCAGGTATTCTCGCTGAAATTAGAAAAAGAGAACACTATGAAAAACCAAGTGTTAAGAAAAAACGCAAAATCGAAGCGGCAAAAAGGAAGATGCGTCGCCAATTAGTTAAAATGAAAAGGACGCTTGAGAGATCTTGAATTTCCCCTGATCTACTTTACTAAAATAAATAAAAATCCGGTAGGAGTTTTTCTCCTACCGTTTTTTTTATATGCTAAAATAATTTGGATAAAATCTTCTTTCTTTTCTTTACTGTCATAAACTACTTCATCATTGATACGAACTTTTTCGAGTTAAAAATTAGAACAATAAATAACAATCCATCAAATAGTTTTATGTCTAATATTACGCAAATAAAAATTAATTGACATATCCTTCCTTATTATATAAACATCATTCAGTAAT
>CAZYWQ010000349.1:0-3794 GCA_964651675.1 uncultured Candidatus Sumerlaeota bacterium
ATACTACCCTGCGAAACTAAGACCGTCTCACCTTCTTTTAATCCACTCAGAATTTCGATACTTAATCCATCATCGATTCCTGTCTCAATTTCCTTTCTTATTTGTTTTCCTTCTTCTGGTCCCTGCATAAGGACGAACTTTTTATCTCTCATCGTTTGAACTGCTTCGGATGGTAATATGAGAACACCATTTCTTTCTTCCTCAATAATTTCCACATTTGCAGTCATTTGTGGTTTTAGTTTTTCTTTATCATTGCCTAAAACTTCTATTTTAACTTCAAAAGTTACGACATTAGATGTAGTTTCACCCTGTGTAGCAATACGAACAACTTCTCCTGGAAAATAGTTTTCTGGAAATGCATCCACCGTTATAATAGCTTTCTGACCGACTTTGATTCCGCCGATTTCGCTTTCATCAACGGAAGCCAGAACAAACATACGGGATAAGTCGGATAAGGTCATTAAAACTGTTCCGCCACCAACATTATTCATTGGTGAGGAAATGATTTGTCCAACTTGGACATTTCTCGCTGATACAACACCTGAGATTGGAGCATATACTTTCGTGTCTTCAAGCCTTTGTTTGGCTTGTTCCAAGGATATTTGGTCGTTCTCGACCTGCGATTTTGAAATAGCTACATCCTGCCGTTTGGTTTCGAGGGCTTTTTTCTCAATTTCAATGTTTGCAATCTCAATTTTTGCGTTTTCCATAGCAACTTTCGAGACAGTAGCCTGGGTTTCTGCTGTGTCGTATTCTTCCTGACTTGTGTGCTCCTTCTCCAGCAAAATCTTCATCCTTTCAGCTTTTGCTTTATTATCTTTATATTGAGCCTCAGCCGATTCAAAATCGACTTTAGCTTGTTTTTGTTTGTTCACCAGATTTTTTTCGGATGTTTCTAAGGTGTTCTTTGCCTGAATGAGTTTAGCTTCCGAAGAGGCTAATTGAATTTCAGCCTGCTTGACATTTCGTTCTTCATCTATAGGGTCTAATTCGGTGATTAAAGCTCCTTTTTCAACAGGATTACTTATGTCGTAGGGTAAGCTGATAATTTCACCACTTGCCTTACAGGTGATTTCGACATCCAGATTGGAAACTACGCTCCCTGTGCACTCCACACTGCGCTTGACATCTCCTCGTTCAACAATAACTGTTTGATTTTTTGTGTTTGCAGAAGCTTCACCGTTTTTTGATCGGTATATAATGAAGCCTCCAACAATGACCACGATGATACATAAAACAATGATGACTCGTATTTTTTTCATCTTATGACTCCTATTTATTTTCTGTTCCCACACCTCGTCTATCCAATAAAGTTCCTTCGCTTTGATAAAGTGCGGTTAGTGATTTTATATAATTGATTCTTGCCGATACTTCGTCCAGTTGAGCCTGGATAAAATCTTGCTGTACCTGCAAGACATCAAGCGTTGTCGATTTTCCTACTTTAAAACGGCTCTGTTCGACTTCTGACTCTTCCTCACGACTCTTTAACTCCTCTAAGGTGGCTGGAATTCTTTCCCACTGTCTTTGTGCCTCAATTACGGCCTTGCGCACTTCCGTTTCAATTTGCTGTTCCAGGTTATAAACCGCTGCTTCTGCCTGTTTTTGTTGGAATAGTGCTCTACGATGTGCAGCTCGCTCTGCACGATTAAATGGTGCCATCTCGAAATTGATTCCTACTTCATAACTTCCGGCTTCGTTGTCATCCAGATACTCTGTTGCTCCACCATAAGAGTTTCCTATGCTCGTTCTTCCATAGTTCGCAAAAGCATCGAGTTTGGGAAGTAAACCATTTTTGGTCTGGATGACTTCTAAATCATTATTTGCAAGGTCAAGTCTTGCCTGTGCCAAATCTGGTCTGTAAAGTTTGGAGAGTTTAGTGCTGAGATCAGGTTCAAGGTCAACCTTTTCTATTTCAGGCAAATCTTTTGGAATAAAAATTATTGACCATTGGCTTTCTTCTTCGGGATTGAGTAGTTGAATCAATTCGATATTTTGTGCCTTGACATCTGCTTCGGCATCAACCAGATCAGCCTTTCTGGAGGCGACTTCCGCCTGTGCTGATATCAGATTGTCTTTGGATAATTTTCCAACATCAATAAAGTCTTTATTAAGAGTTAACTGTTCTTCGGCTAATTTGACAGCGGATTGTCGTATTTTCAGTGTTTCATTTGCCAGCACCAGATTCCAGTAAGCATCCTCGACCTGTTGAACGAGATTAATTACGGAATCTCTTAAGGCGTGCTGACTAATCGCAACAGAGTTTTTTGCTCGCTTTAATTCTATCAGATTTACTTTTGTGCCAGCACCTCGAAGTAAAGCCTGATTAATTCCCACTGACCAGGATCCTTGATACTGAGCATCGGAAGAATCTGTTCTACTTTTAGAAAATCCACCAGATAGAAATACCTCTGTACCAGTAGGAAGATGTTCGCTGATTTCTATATTTGATTGAAAATTCCGAGTGACAGATGGGTCCTCGGACATAGTAGATATCTGTGAACTTTTGCCAAAGGAGGTCGTTGAGAATATTGTCGGATCGAACTTGGCGAGTGCTTCTGGCACATAAGTTTGTGAGATATCCGGTGAGAAACGTTCTACTGCTAATGAGCGATTTCGTGCTAAGGCGGTTAATATTGCTCCATCACGGCTTAACTGCATTTCGGATTCCTGATTGGTTTTGAGGTCGGCATTTTCCTCAGCTATGGACTGATTCGCTTTTTCCAATGCTGCGCTTAAAGATGATGGAGGAGCGACCATTTCAGGTGTCCATCGCTGTTTATAAGCACAGGAAAAGAGAGATAACATTAGCGTAATAATTCCTATGCTTTTAATGAAGTTTATTTTAAGGCAACCGTATATTTTTTTCATTTTATACTCCTAAATGTTTTATGACATATTTGCATTACCTGTGGAAGTTCCTGCACCATTTAAAAATATGTTAACAATGGTGGAGACAGGTAGTAATTCTTCGGAAATAGCCGCTGGTCCTCCAGCACTTGTCCGAATCGTAACGACGAGCACTCTACTAAGAATTGAGATGTCAATATCTGACCGGATAAGTCCCTGTTCAACACCTTCTGAAAGAACTTGAGATACTACAGACTCAACTTTCTTGCGATGGTTCTCAAATAGTTGGTGTGTCTCTTCGCGAGATGATAGTAATTTCCCTAAGATGTGACGGTGCATTTGTATAATAGGATTTCTTGATTTGAAAAAATTGTAAATGATGGTACTCATTACAATTAACTTTTCATTGAAATTAGCATCTTCGGGAAGTTTCTGATGTAAAAGTTCACTTAGTTCATCAATACCAAAAAGAGTCGATTGAAGGAATAAATCATCTTTGTCTCTGAAATGAAGATAGATTGTCCCCTTGCCCACCTTTGCCATTTTTGCGACTTCATCAAGTGTGACTTCGTGAAAACGACGTTTGAGAAATAATTTCTCAGCCGCTTTGATTATTGATTTACGCTTATCTTCTTTTGCCATATTCTATCTCCTTCAGAAAACTGACTGGTCAGTATTAGAGCAAGGTTTGTTCCAAAGAAAAAAATATTATATGTGAAACATAAATAGTCTATAACAGATGCAATATCAGTCTATTATGCTTTCGCCAAATAATTGACTCCGAATAAAATTGGTTTAGTGATGTGTTCAAAAAGGAATTATCAGTTTAAAAGGCGTACAAAAAGGAACAGAATGAAGAATATTGTAATTTTGGTTACTTATAATGAATATCTATCTTGACAAATAGTAATTATTCTTAGATAAGAACCAGTATGAAAAAAATGAAA
>CAZYWQ010000350.1:0-523 GCA_964651675.1 uncultured Candidatus Sumerlaeota bacterium
GTACCACACATTAAGAATTTGATATTGGCAAGTGCTGATCAGGTTGCAATCGATGCCATCAGTGCCAAATTGCAGGGATTCGATCCATTAACCATAGATTTTATCAGGATTGCTTATGAAAAAGGATTGGGATGCGGTGATCCTGATGAGATTGAAATCGTCGGAGACGATATTAGCGAAATAAATTTTCATTTCAAGCGAGATCAAAATACATTTGCCAGTCGTGGTCAAAAAGCAATTTATCACGGTCCTTTAAAACCATTTGAAAAATTATTATTGAGAACACCTATTGTTCCCTGGTCTTATCTGGCATCAAAGCTCTATCACGATTATTATTGGTATCCGTTTATTGGGAGAAAAAGAGTGAAAAAGATAATGGATACCGGATGGGGACAATTATTTCAGAAGTATAAAGTGTAGCGGTCGCATTACGGTTTTTAGAAAAAATTGAATTCAATAAATTAGATCATATTAAAAATAAATAAGGGAATAGCGATGTCGTTAAACTCATTTTCAAAAGAAG
>CAZYWQ010000350.1:534-3767 GCA_964651675.1 uncultured Candidatus Sumerlaeota bacterium
ATTAACGAAGTTACGAATCGTGTTTATAAAGCTTTATATCCTGATAAACAGGTAGAAAAAGATATTAAAACTCAACAGGAATCAGGAATTTCAGAAAAACAAACTTCATCGACTTGTCCTTTGAATCAAGAAACCTGTATCGGATGTGGTGAATGTATCACAAAAAACTCTGATAATGTGAGACAAATTATTTCCATAGGAGCTTCTCGAATTTCAGCAATAGTAAAGGATAAAATTCCACCAAAGGATTTAGCGCCTTATATCGACCATACATTATTGAAGGCAGATGCAAGTGAGGAAGAGATTATTAAACTTTGTAATGAGGCGAAAAGATACAATTTTGCTTCGGTCTGTATTAATCCTTCCAATATCGAATTGGCTGAGAAGCAACTCAGAGGATCGGATGTCAAGATCTGCACGGTTATAGGATTTCCTTTGGGGGCTATGACAACAGAGGCGAAAAAATATGAAACAATTGACGCCATAAAAAAAGGTGCTGACGAAATCGATATGGTTATAAATATAGGAAAGTTAAAATCGGGTGACTCAAAATATGTTTATGATGACATAAAAGCGGTTGTTAATGCAGCACAGGGAAAAACGGTCAAAGTCATTTTAGAAAATGCGATGTTGACAGATGAAGAAAAAGTAAAAGGAAGTTATTTAACAAAGGCAGCAGGTGCGCATTATGTAAAGACATCAACAGGATTTGGACCAAGTGGAGCGACAGCTCGGGATGTGGCAATAATGAGAAAGACCGTTGGACCGGAGATGGGAATTAAGGCGGCTGGAGGAGTAAGAGATTATGATGCTGCGATTCAGATGATTAAAAGTGGTGCCACAAGAATTGGTGCAAGCGCAAGTGTTAGTATTATTGGGGATTGATCAGAATTCTTCCATAGATTATATCATTAGTAAAAAATATTTCAATTGCAAATAATATATTTTTAATTGACTTATAAAAATTTTTCTCCCATATAATACAATATTTTCGTTGATAAATTCTTTTTTGAATTAGGGGAGTTGATTATGAGAGAAGATATTTCAATTGGTCGTATTATCTTAGTTAAGAGAAACTATTTTCTTGTATTTATTCTAATCCTATCTATTTTTGTTATAAGTTGTAGCAATATCCAGAAATCATCAAAAAGAGTAGGAAAAGATTTTGTAGTTTTTGCCTCATATCCAATCCATGCGCCTGTAGCTTCAGCTTTAGATGCTTTTGAATCAACCAAAGAAAAACCTTTCATTAGTATTCCAACTGTTCCGATCAATTTCTTTGTACACTTTATAAAACATACTTATGCTACAGTTCCTTATATTATAGATATACCGTGTTATCCTTTTTATCTTTTTTTTGGACCTCGTTCCATTATGTTTTATAAGATAAATGGATTTCCTTATGAATTCAATTCGGATGTCCTTACAAAAGGTGCCAGAAGAGCATCAGTAAGTGAGATGGTATTCTTCGGTTCACCTGTAGCTTCCTTCATTGCAGCAGCACATAATTCTTATCTATATTGGGAGTCTCATCCCATTAAGAGATATTTTTATGAACCCATTCTGTATCCTGCTCAGGTTATTAGACATTTTTGTTATTCAATGGTTTATGGGATTGATTTTTGTTTTTTTCCTATTACATTAATCTTTGCTGAAAAGCCTCTTGCTTTATATAATTGGGAGAATTATCCTTTCGAGGTAGCACCTCATCTGAATAAGGCGTCGAACAGGATTTATAAGACTACGGAGATAGTTTTTTCAACTCCGATAGGAATTTTTACAAGATCTGGATATGATTTTGGAAAGGCTTTTAAGAAACATCCTGTTGCCACTACAATATTTAGTTTTGTTGTTTATCCTTATCAAATGATCAAGCATCTGGTATTTCATATTAGTTATATGGTAGATTTACTTGGTAGTCCCTTTCATTTTTTTAATTTGGAGAAGAAATTAGATACTTATGAATTGTATATAACAGGTTCCTTTGAAACTCATCCTGTCGAGAAAAAAATATTAGGGCAAAGGGTAATTGCCTTTATGATTACAATGTCTTCGGCAATGGAAGAAGCAGCAGCACAAAAAGCGTATAATGATAATCCTACTCCTGCTAACTATCAAAGGTTGATGCAAGCAAGAAAGGACTCTGCTGCTAATGCAGTTACTGCCAATACTTATTTACAGCAAGCACTTGCAATGAGAGAGGCTTTATCCAATGTGAGAGGTTTCAGAAGACCCAAAACCTCAATGGAGTTTCTAAAGTTTCTTGGTGAGGGAAGGGAGACAATGGATGCCTTGGAAAATGGTCCATCTCTTGGGACAAGCGATGTTCCAGAAAAAGTTTCTGCTTCGGGTATGGAGAAATATAGAGATGTGATGAATCTTGTTTTGTATCAACGGGAAAAGAAACTCTTTGAAGAATGTAGAAGAAAGATCTTAAGTCAATATGGCAGTATTGAAATAAGTGGCAGTCGTGTCGATCAACTTGCTCACCAGGCTGATATTGCGAATTTAATACAGATTCAGGATGCTTTGATGGAAGCGTATTTGGCTATTCCAGGGACGAAAGGAGAGTTTGAAGGATCGATTGATGAACTTGGTGATTGTTGCGATAAAGTACTTGATGCAATTGATCGGGAGATTGATAAAGAGGATTCTCCTTTCGAAAATATGTTAAGAGTATGGCGAAGGAAAGTGTATAATATAAAAATTCGAGCTTATACACAGGATGCAATCTATAGTGAAACAAGAAAGCTGCTATCGGAAGGTTATCTGAAAATATATGAGTATCAAATGTTAAAATAATGAAATTTCTGATTTGAGGGTATCGAGTTGAAATCTTTAAAAAATTATTCTTATCTTGTTTTTTGTATTATTTTTTCGAGCCTATTCCTAATCGGTTGTAGCCGTTTTTCAGTAGTTCAAACTGTGGTTCAAGTGCCTCCGCGGGATTCGAGCGCTCTAAAACATATCTCAAGGTTAGCAGTAATAGACTTTGGTTCTGATAAGAATCCTGATGTTGCTGATGCTATAACAAACAAATTAATCGAGCGTCTACTTAAAACTAAGCGTCTTACGATTGTCGAAAGAGAAAAAGTGAGAAAGGTAATTGGAGAGCTTCATTTTCAATTAACTGAATATGTTGATCCATCTACAATAATGGAGGTTGGGAAGATATTAGGAGTAGATCACCTTTTATTGGGTTCTGTTTTATCTTTTCGTGCTTTGGATGAGGT
>CAZYWQ010000351.1:0-3447 GCA_964651675.1 uncultured Candidatus Sumerlaeota bacterium
TGTCAAAGATGCTAAAATCTTAGAATACCCTACTATAGTCATTTCCCCATTATATTTAATATTAATTACCTGAAACCAAACATCATCCGGTTTCATCTCATTAATAATATTTATAATCCTCAGACTATAATCTCTATCTTCGAATAATCTCCCCAGATTATTAAATCTCTTTGTAAGCAAGTCATGTTCACCTTTTGCAGCATTGTAACTATCAAGAATTTTCTGTCTATTGCGAATCTCGGCTTGCATTTTATCCACTTCATTCTCGAAATACCTAATATCAGCCTGTCCAAATTGAGAAGCGAAATATAATATCCCATATAATAACGCTGCGATTACTCCAATTTCTATTTTTTTACTCTTCATCTTCTCAATTGTCTTCTTTTCATCAGGTAGAAAATCAACAGCAACCTTCGATTTACCAATACCATGAAGTCCAAGTCCTATCGCTTGAATGTAAGTGGTAATATTAATATTTGGTTCGCTTAATAATTCGAATCTATCCGAATCAATTTCTTTTTTAACCTCTGTAGGAAGTCCCAAGCGGTCTTCTATAAAATTAGACAGTTTAGGAATGTTGCTATGACCGCCTGTCAATATAACCGAATCAACAGCAAGACCATCAGGTTGAGAAATATAAT
The DNA here is from genome assembly GCA_964651675.1 of uncultured Candidatus Sumerlaeota bacterium. GTDB lineage: Bacteria > Sumerlaeota > CAZYWQ01 > CAZYWQ01 > CAZYWQ01 > CAZYWQ01. The sequence goes on from CAZYWQ010000351.1 coordinate 642, forward strand.
AATCTATTGAGAGTCGCAATTCCTTAATGAACCTACCTAAAGCATCAGTGGCAGCTTTACTTGCATCAACATTAATGGATGGCAATTCCTCCCCTTCCATAGTATCGAGTAAAACCTCTATATTCTCTTGTTTAATTTTTTCTGCTTCATCATAAGATATACCTAAATTATCCTGAATAGCCTTCGTCAAATCATTACCACCTGTTGGAGCCGTTCTCATAAAACCTACAGTGCCACTTTTACCCAACTTACCGATTGTAATATCAGAAGTTGCAGCTCCTAAATTAATGAAAGCTATCACCTCTTCATACTCTTCTTCGGTCTCAACCTCTTCCACAGGCTTAGTTTCTTCCTCTTCGACTTCTTTATCTTTTTTCTTTTTACCTAACGAAAATAATGGTTTCTTTTTAGCACTTTTACTTGATTGCTCCACAGCTTCTTTTAACGAACTATAATGAAAATAATTATACATTGCTAAGGAACTAACATCTACTTTCACAGGATTCAAACCTGATTTCCTTATCATAAACATATAATCATTTATTATTTCTTTTTTCACTGCTGCCAATAATACATCGACTTCATCTTCTCCTTCTTTTTCAAACACTTGATATTGAATGACGGTTTGATCAAGTGGAAATGGAATTTGCTGGCGAGCTTCATAATTGATTATTTTATGCAACCGATCTTCTGAAGTTGCTGGTAAGGGTATTTTCCTTAAAAACACATTCTGACCTGAAACTGAAAAAACCGCCCTTTTCGTAGTCAATTTCCCAGATTTTAATATTTCTTTTATTGCATCACAGACAATCTTAGCTCTTTCTTCCTTTTGCATTCCAGGAGTAAGTTTTATTTCTTTCGTAAGCAACTTGTTTATCCTTACTCCCGTTTTATCCCTTTGCAATTCAGCAATTTTTATCGCACTATGTCCGATATCAACTCCCAAACACTTATTGTAAGAGATCATTTAATCTGGCTCCGTAATTATAAATTGAAAGATAAGATGACTTATTAAACCTTGCTAAATAACTCAATTATATATTTGTGGTATTTCGAGTTTTGTTATTTTAATGATACTGTATTTACCTTACCCAACAATTTAAGTCAAGTCAAATGAATAATTTTATTTCTTAATTTTAAGACAATTTTAAACTGTTATTTTACCATTCTATTTTCAACAGTTGACTTGGCTATTTACATTCTACTAATTCTATAGTACTCAATAGTCATTTAAATGTTTCAAAAAGAATATTATATTAACGATAATTCCCCCGATAATCATCATTAATAAAAAGGATATGGGAATTGAAAAAATCAATCCTTTTGATAAATCCCTGGATTTATGATTTTGCCGCTTATGACTTCTGGGCAAAACCTCTCGGGTTACTTTATATAATGAGTATATTACAAAAGTATGAAAATTTCAATATTCATTTTATTGATTGCACCGATAGATATTTCCCCGAAACCAAGATAAAGGATAAAAAATTCGGGACAGGGAAATATTTTAGTGAAGAAATCCCGCTTCCTGAAAGTCTCAAATGGATGCATTCTCTTCCAGAATTCCTGCAACTGAAATATAGAAGGTATGGGATTCCCATTGCATTATTCGAAAAAAAGATGAAAAGGATAGATAAGATCGATGCCTGTTTAATCACCTCAAGAATGACATACTGGTATCCGGGAATATCAAAAACTGTCGAACTCGTAAAAAATAATTTCGGGAATATTCCAATCATACTCGGTGGAGTTTATCCGACATTATGCAAAGAACATTCTGAAAAAAATATCGATGCGGATTACTTCATCGTTGGAGAAGGCGAATCGCAGACAATCCAAATTCTTAATGAAATCTTTAATCTCTCTAACGAGCCATTTTTTGACTTGAATAATCTCGATACTCTTCCCACACCCGCATTTGATCTATGTTATAATACCAATCACCTTCCGATTCTGACATCAAGAGGATGTCCAAAAAGTTGCACATACTGTGCATCAAGAGTTCTCTTTAACAAATTCCGTCAACACTCACCTGAAAAAGTCTCTGAAGAAATCTATCACCACTATAAAAATTTTAATACACAACACTTTGCTTTCTACGATGATGCCCTATTGATCGATTGTGAGAACCATTTTGAAGTTATCCTCGACCAACTCCTTAAGACTGATATTAAATGCAATTTCCACACTCCAAACGGACTATATGCACCGATGATTACTTTCAAACTTGCACAAAAAATGCAAAAATTAGGATTCAAAAATATACGACTAAGCTTAGAAACCGCCAATCCATCAAGAATAAAAGCACTCAAACGCGATGTATTTAGTGAACAGTTGAAAGAATCGGTTCAAAATCTCAAAAAAGCAGGATTTCAGAAAAAAGATATCGGCATATATATAATGATAGGACTTCCAGAACAAACTGAGGAAGAAATAATCGAGAGTATAAACTTCGTAAAAGAGATTGAAGCCATTCCAAAGCTCACTGAATATTCACCATTACCACACACCGAAGAATGGGACAGAGCAGTCCAAAATGCAAAAATGGATATAACGAACGAACCGCTTCTCCACAACAATTCAGTATATCATTTCTTATCCAAATCACTATCGCCGAAATCAAAACAGAAGCTAAAGAAAATGATATCCACCGAACCCACAGATTAAACAAACAAAGACAATATAGCCACAAAGACACAAAGCCACGAAATCGCACTTAATCCATAACCACAAAGGACACAGAGAATTTAATACTAACCACAGAGTACTTAGAGTAATTATGGAGCTTATTAATTACTGTAGGGGT
>CAZYWQ010000351.1:3457-3764 GCA_964651675.1 uncultured Candidatus Sumerlaeota bacterium
CGCCCTCCCGTAGGGACAGAGCCGAAGGCTGCCTGTGGCGACATTGTCCTGTCCAAGTCACAGTCTGCTCACAGAGTCTGAAACCTGAAGCAATATCGTTTTTCCCTAAAAGAATTTCAAAAGCAACCCTTCATTCTTCAAAACATATACCTTGACAAATGTGAAAATAATTTATAAAAAGATTACATTAACTATCCCTATAAAAAGAATTAATATTTTTAAAGAATATATAAAATACCTTTGGTTTTTAACAAAGATTCATAAAGCCGAGAGAACTTCATCATAATAAAAAAGAGAGGTATTTATG
>CAZYWQ010000352.1:0-3761 GCA_964651675.1 uncultured Candidatus Sumerlaeota bacterium
CTCCAAAATCAGCGGCTTTTTCTGCAGCTGTCATCTCTTCAAGATATTCATACACTCTTAAATCTACTTTTCCTAAATCTATTTCCTTCAATTCACTTTTAATTTCTCCATAATATTTTCCCATTCCACAAATCCATATAATCTGCAGTTCAGCATCGTTCAGTAATCCCTTATTAAGCATCTCCATAACGGTTTTATTTATCTTCAACGAACCCTGACTTCCACCAAATATCAAACAGACTAATTTTTCATCACTGAAATCAAATTTTTTTAGAGCCCCTTCCTGTGTTAAATTAACATCCTTTGCTATTATGGGATTACCTAATAATTTAACATTTTTTTTCTTAAAATATTTTAACGAACCTGCATAAGAAGCAAAGATCATATTCACGAACTTCGCCAGGAAACGATTTGTTTTGCCTGGCAAACTGTTCTGTTCCTGAATCAGAGTCGGAATCCGCAATAAATATGCAGAAAACAAAACAGGTCCGGAAACATAACCTCCTGTTCCAACCACTGCTATTGGTTTTAATTCCTTCAACAATTTTAGCGAAGCCAAAATCGAATTGGCAATGTTGAAGAATCCATTAATTTTTCCCGTTAGTCCTTTTTTAATGACCTTAATCGGAATAATTCTCTGGTTTTTGCCAGCATAGAATTTCTTCTCTACTGCCTTATCACCCGAAACATATATTATTTCGATGTCCTTATTTATCTCTTCTATAGCCTTTCCAATAGCAATGGCAGGAATTATATGTCCGCCTGTACCACCTCCTGCTATAATTATTTTATTTTTCATATTCTGTTTTATGTTGAATATACCTTTCTCATTCTTTTTTTCTTTACCTTCTTTCGCTTCACACTATTATCATAACTGGCAATGTTTATCAGAAGTCCAATCCCTATACAATTTGCTAATAAGGAAGACCCTCCATAACTGATAAAAGGCAGCGGTAATCCTTTCGGTGGCAACAGTCCTGTTACCACACACATATTAATCAAAGCCTGTATTCCTATCAAAGACACAATTCCAATCGCCAGATAACTACCGAATAAGTCTTTCACTCTTAATGAAATTCTGACTCCACACCAGATCAAAGTAACAAACAAAATAACGACTATCGTAGTGCCGATGAATCCGAGTTCTTCGCCTAATATCGCAAAGATAAAATCGGAGTGAGAATCAGGCAGATATAAATATTTTTGGACACTATGACCTAATCCTTTACCAGACACACCACCTGAACCTAATGATATCAAAGATTGAACAAGCTGCCAACCCTTTCCTGATCTATATGCCCAGGGATTCAAAAATGCCAATATCCTGTTCCATCTATATTCTTTTGATACGACAAGAAACGCTGCTATCGGTAAAGAAACAATTATCGATGCCACGATCAGTCTTATTCTCATTCCTGCGACAAACCACATTATTCCCATTACCAATCCGAGAATAATGACCGTACCAAAATCCGGTTCCATTATTATCAACAACATAAAAAATATAATAATAGCTACTGAAGGCAACACGACTCTTCTGAAATCTTTCATACTATCATACTTCAGCGACAAAAACTTCGCCATAAAGATTATCAGAACAATCTTTGCTAATTCAGAAGGTTGAAAACTAAATGGACCAATCCCCAACCATCTCCTCGCACCTTTCACATGTTTTCCTATTCCCGGTATCAATACAGCTACAAGCAATATACCCGAAATTAACAACAGAAATTTACTAACATCTCCTAATCTTTGATAATCTATCTGAGTCAACAATATCATAACACTTAATGACACTATTACCCATAGGAATTGCTTCAACATAAAGTAATGAGGTTTTTTATGAATCTTATACTGAGCGTAGATGCAGCTTGAACTATAGATCATTATGAGACCTAAAAAAATCAGAGTTAACGCAATTATTAATATGAGTTTCTGGTTACTATAACCCAAGTGACTATTTCTTAATTTGTGTCCCATTTTATCTATTTTGACTTTGTCATAAATTTTTTCATCAATTTCTGAACTTCTTCTTTAAAGACCTGACCTCTATGTTCAAAATTCTTAAACATATCAAAGCTTTTGCATCCAGGTGACAATAGAATAACATTCTTACCTTTTACAGACTGAAAGGCTTTCTCGACAGCATCCAACATACTCTGAGCGAATTCTACCGAAACCACATCTTTCCAGGACTCATATATTTTATTTACCGCTTCACCAATTAAAATTACTTTCTCGACACGCTCTGCAACCAATCTTCTCAACTTTTTAAAATCACCATCTACATCTCTACCACCTGCTATTAAAATTATGGAGTCCGCAAAAGATTCCAATCCCTTCTCTAATGATACGGTATTAGTGGATTTAGAATCGTTATATATTGCCACTCCCTCATATTCACAAACAAACTCCAATCTATGTTCAACACCTTTGAATTCTCTCAATCCATTAGTAATTTTATCACTATCTGCTCCCATAAGATAGCTTATCAAAACGGCAACAAGGGCATTCTCTAAATTATGTTTTCCTTTGATAAAAATTTCATCAGCACTACAAATTTTATTTTCAGTTTCCTTATCTCTGATAAATATATTATTATTCTTGACAAATATACCATCCTCGACTTCTCGATTGGAACTGAATTTTAGGACTTTCACATTTACCTGATCAGCTATTTTCAAACAGAGTTTATCATCGCCGTTTACTATCAGAACATCATCATCCTTCATATTCTTGAATATTTTAACCTTAGCATCTGCATACTCACCAATACTTTTATGTCTATCCAGATGGTCAGGTGTAATATTTAAAATTGCCGCAATTCTTGGTCTGAACTCATCTATCGTCTCAAGCTGATAACTGCTGACTTCTAAAACCAAATAATTTGGCACTTTACTATCATTCAACAGCAATCCTGTTATTGGACTACCAATATTTCCTGCTGCAACTGAATCCAAGCCACCTTTATTCAACAGGAAAGAAGTCATAGCGACAGTCGTTGTCTTACCATTCGTTCCTGTTACAGCAATAATCGATCTATCTTTAAGAAGCTGATATCCCAACTCAAGTTCACTCAAGATCGGAATCCCACGATTTTTCGACTCGATTACAAGTTTATGAGTCAAAGCAATCCCAGGACTGATTACCATCAACTCAACACCATCAAGAATATTTAAATCATAATTGCCAAAAAAACTTTTTATAGTCTGATCAACTTCTGGCAATTCCGACTTAACTTTGTCATCTACTAACAGAACTTCATTTTCCTTCATCAAGTATCTGGCAGCAGCCAAACCGCTTTTCCCGGCACCAAAGACAACTATTTTTTTATTTCTAAACTCCATTTCTACTACCGACCCTGTAATTCTTATCTTAGCTTCAAGGTTCCCAATCCAAACAAAGCCAACAAAACTGCAACGATATAAAACCGCATAATGATCTTCGATTCAGCCATTCCACCCATCTCAAAATGGTGATGCAAGGGAGCCATCCTGAAAACCCTTTTCCCTCTTGTTTTATAGGACAAAACTTGAATGATCACACTCAACGCCTCTAAAACAAATATTCCCCCGACGATAATCAACAACAACTCATGCTTCACGAGAATCGCTACAGTTCCTATTATGCCGCCGATTGTTAAAGATCCAGTATCGCCCATAAAGATCTCGGCAGGATGAGAATTAAACCACAAAAATCCCAGACCTGCACCAATCATCGCTGATAAAAATATCGCCACATCCCCACAATCAGGTATATAT
>CAZYWQ010000353.1:0-3752 GCA_964651675.1 uncultured Candidatus Sumerlaeota bacterium
CCTCAACTCATCTCAGGGAGGATTATTTCCCAATCAAGGAATGGAAGCTGTCTTCAGGGAAATAATGTCTGCTTGTCTGAATCTCGAAGAGGGAATTAAAATAGCGTATTTCGGACCACCTTCGACATATACTCACATTGCCGCATTAAAAGAATTTGGTAATTCAGCAACTTATATCCCTTATGAAACCATTTCCGATATCTTTCTCGCTACCGAAAAAAAATGGGTTAATTATGGTGTTGTTCCTATCGAAAACTCGACAGAAGGGATTATTAACTACACACTCGATATGTTTATGGACTCTGATTTGAAAATATATTCAGAGATACTTTTGTATATTCATCATTGTCTGTTATCTACTTGTAAATCTATGACGGAAATAAGAAGAATATTTTCTGGTAAGCAACCCTTTGCCCAATGTAAAGTATTCATAAAGGAAAATTTTCCAAATGCGGAACTGATCGAAGTCTCAGCCACCACAAAGGGTGTCGAGTTAGCTTTAAATACTCCAAATTCCGCTGCTATTGCAAGTGAATTAGCCTCTGAGACATACAATATTGGAACACTTGTGAAAGACATCGAAGATGTCAAAGACAACTGCACAAGGTTCCTTGTCATAAGTGAAAAATTCTCTCCCCGAAGTGGTAAAGACAAAACATCCGTTATGTTCTCTATTAAAGATGAACCTGGTGCCCTTTATAAAATGTTATATCCTTTTTCAAAAGAATCTATCAACCTGACAAAGATTGAGTCAAGACCTACAAGACGCAAAGCCTGGGAATATATTTTCTTTGTTGATATGCAGGGTCATATCGAAGATAAAAAAATAAAAAATGCAATCAATTCCCTTAGTAAAAAATGTATTTTTTTAAAACATCTTGGTTCGTATCCAAGCTCAAGCTAATGACTAATAATTTATTTAGATTTTTTACTTTGGCACACAAAAAATTGAGGGGTAAAAATTATGAGCATTGACATTAGAGAATGTATTAAGGCACTTCAGCCCTATCCACCAGGGAAACCAATTGAAGAGGTGCAACGAGAATACGGAGTTGAAGAAGTATCCAAATTAGCATCAAATGAAAATCCACTCAGTCCATCACCTTTAGCAGTAAAAACACTCAAGAAAAACCTTGATGAACTTAATAGATACCCGGATGGAAATGCCTATTATGTTAAAAAGGCATTAAGTGAAAAATTCAACATCTCTGAAGACCAAATCATTCTTGGAAACGGTTCTGATGATATCGTAACATTAATAGCATTGACCTTTCTGAATCCTGATGAAGAGATTATAGTCTCGCAATATGCTTTTGTTAGATACCAGATGGCAGCACAATTGATGGGTGCAAGATGCATAGAGGTTCCAATGGTCGATTTTCAACATAATCTCGATGCATTTCCGCATTTTATCTCTTCAAAAACTAAGGCTATATTCTTTTCGAATCCTAACAATCCTGTTGGAACTATGGTCTCAAGAAGAAAAGTCGAAAAACTGTTGGGGAAAATTGCTGACAGGATACTCATTGTTATCGATGAAGCCTATTTTGAGTATGTCAAAGATAAAAAATATCCGAATTGTCTTGAATATCTTGATCAATATCCGAATATCATTGTGCTAAGGACATTTTCAAAGATATATGGATTAGCAGGACTGCGAATCGGATACGGTTTTTCCTCACCTGAAATCATCAGTAACATTAATCGTGTCATACCACCATTTAATGTGAATCGAGCAGCTCAAATCGCCGCTTTAGCTGCCTTAAATGACGAGAGATTTGTGAAGAAGTCAGCTAACTTCAACAGAAAACAAAGGAAAATTCTGTATAAAGAGCTTGATAATCTCAATATCCCATATGTAAAGTCATACACCAATTTTATACTAATCGATGTCGGAGTAGATGGAAAAGAAATCGCAGAAACACTGATGAAAAAAGGAGTTATCGTCAGACCGTTGGGAATATATAAACTCGATACTTATCTAAGAGTAACAATTGGCACAGAAGCGGAAAATATAAAATTAATCAAAGCTCTCAAAGAAACAGTCAAAAAATAAAGATTTACATATTCCAGAATATCATCTACTCAAATTGGTTCGATATTTTTTATTAAAAACTACAGAAGGTAATTATCAATGATTATTGTAATGAAAAAAGGTGCTACAGAAGAGCAGCTTAATCACCTGATTGAAAAAATAGAAGAATGGGGATTAAAACCACATATATCAAAAGGAGTCGAAAGAACTGTCGTCGGAGCTATTGGTGATGAAGCAATATTAAGAACAGTTCCGCTCAAAGCAATACCTGGAGTCGAAAGCGTTACTCAGATCTTAGTTCCTTACAAACTCGCAAGCAGAGATTTCAAAAAAGAGAACACAATCGTAAAAGTTTCAAAAAATGTGGCGATTGGCAAAAAGAAAATCATTATAGCCGCAGGACCATGTTCGGTAGAGGATAACGACTCAACAATGAGGATTGCACAAGCAGTATCGAAAACCGGTGCATCGATGCTTCGAGGAGGTGCTTTCAAACCGAGAACTTCTCCCTACAGTTTTCAAGGTCTCGGAGAAAAAGGACTTCGAATCCTCGCTGAAGCAAGAGAAGCAACAGGACTACCTATCGTCACGGAAGTAATGGACCCGAGAGATGTCGAACTCGTATACAAATATGCAGACATGTTTCAGATAGGCGCACGAAATATTCAGAACTTCAATCTTCTGAAAGAAGTTGGCAAGTATAAAAAACCTGTGTTGCTGAAGCGAGGTATGATGACCAATATCAAAGAACTCCTGATGTCAGCCGAATATATCATATCTCAAGGTAATGAGAATGTTGTCTTATGCGAAAGAGGTATCCGAACCTTTGAGACAATGACACGGAATACTTTAGATGTATCTGCCATAGTTGTAATAAAAGAAAAATCACATCTTCCGATTTTTGTCGATCCAAGTCACGCCTGTGGAAATTCCAATTGGGTAATTCCATTAGCCAAAGCTGCCATTGCAGCAGGTGCTGATGGACTCATAGTCGAAGTACACACCGAACCTGAAACGGCAGTAAGTGATGGTGAACAGACTATTACGCCGGATCAATTCGCCGATATGGTGGCGCAATTGAGACTCATAGCAAATGCTATCGGCAGGGAGATTTAGTAAATGGACGCCTTTGACTTTCAAACAGTATCCATAATTGGTGTCGGATTATTAGGAGGTTCGATTGCAAAAGGACTGAAAAAAAGAGGCATCTCGCAAAGAATCATTGGTATTGGAAGAAATCCTCAGAAACTCGAATCGGCAAAATCAGCAGGTATTATCGATGAATTCACGACTGATGCGGAAAAGGGAGTTGAAACAAGCAATGTCGTTATTATATGCACACCTGTTTCACTAATTCTCGACTTTTTAAAACAAATTATTCCGTATGTAAAAGAAAACTGCCTGATAACCGATGTTGGAAGTACAAAAGCGACTATTGTTTCTGAAGCACGCAAGATAGTGAAAGACAAAAATGTCTTTATCGGTTCGCATCCGATGGCAGGTTCTGAAAAGAGTGGAGCAGAATTTTCGAATCCTGACCTCTATGAAGATGCAACCTGTATTATCACACCTGATGAAAAAACACCTCTGAAATCAATTGATAAGGCTACACTGTTCTGGAAGTTACTTGGTGCAAAAATTATCGTTTTGGACCCTAATAAACACGATGAACTCATCGCTGCTATCAGTCACATACCGCACCTTTCATCAGTAAGTC
>CAZYWQ010000354.1:0-3752 GCA_964651675.1 uncultured Candidatus Sumerlaeota bacterium
TTAATGCTGTTAAGATATCTTCAAGATACCTTTCCTCTTTGAGATATATCATCATCATATAAGCCATTTTAAGTCCTCTCTAATCTGGCTTCTCCCGCCTTTACTATCGCATATTTCACGAATGGCGGTCCTATTATTTGAACAATAAAAGTTGTGGCGGTGACTACATTTATGACGGTCTGAGCGATGTATTTCCCTGATTCACCATACGCAATAAATTCGTGTGCAGTGAGTATCGCTAATCCCATCGCTACTCCTGATTGTGAGAATAATGCTAAGCCGATATTTTTTCTCACTTTGGATGGTGCTCTTGAGAATGTTCCGCCTAAATATGCACCTCCATATTTCCCGATTGTTCTGAATAATATATAAAATAATCCGATGAGTCCCAAATTTAATAATAATCGCACATCAAGATTAGCTCCAATCAGGATGAAAAACAGAATGAATATTGTTAGGTTCAAATCCGACATTGCTCGATTCAGTCTATTTGCTATCGTCGGATTGAAATTCACTACTGTTATTCCCATTACTGTGTTCGATAAGAGCAGTGAAAAATGAAATTGATTTGCGATTCCTCCACAAAGGAAAATCCACATTAGTGCAAAAAAGAGTGTTTGTTCTGTCGATTTTAATTTCTTCGATATTACTGATAGTATATATCCCAAAACTACTCCAACGACAATAGAGCCGATAATTTCTTTAAAAGGCTCTAAGAGTAAAATTAGTGCTCCCGTATTGACATTTTGCAATATTAGATTCTTTGCAATAGCGGCAGCGAATCCGTAAATTATCAGAGCTAATGCATCATCGAGTCCGATTACTGCATAAATCGTCTTTGTTAATTGACCGCTTGCCTTATATTCCTGTAAAACATCGATCGTTCCGGCTGCTGCTGTGGCTGATGAAATCGCACCGAATACGAGTCCTAAAGCTATATTTTTTGTCAATAAAGAAATTGTCGAAAAAACAAGAATAAACGCACCAAGCGCCTCTAAGATCGTAATTACAACAACCGATTTCCCTAATTTCTTGAGTGTTGTTAAGTCAAGTTCGCATCCGATGCCGAAGCCCATTATACTCAGGGCAACTGTTGTAATAACACTTAGCTTTTCGGCATCAGTAATTGTGATCAAATTTGCCAAGGAGCGACCTAATATCAGGCCGACAATGACATATCCGACAATTTTCGGAATTTTTATCTTCGCTATTAATTGACCGCCAATATATCCTAAAACGCTTGTAATGGAGATGAGTAACAGTAAATTCATCTATGAGTCTTCTCCGCCATCGATAGTTGAAAGAAAAATATTAATAATCTCCTCGGGTTTCTCTGCCTTCATAATCTTTTCTCTTAAGTCCTTGCGCTTAAGTCTCAATACTAATTGAGCCAATAATTTAATATATTCTTTTGCTTGTTTATCCGAAGCACCAATCATTACGAAAATATGGACGGGCTTTTCATCGATTGCGTTGAAATCGATTCCTTTTTTGGATCGACCGATGGCAATGACGAAGTCTTTCACGGAAGGAATCTTGACATGCGGAACTGCAATCCCGAGTCCGATACCTGTGCTTATAATCTTTTCGCGTTTGATAATTTCCCTCAGAAACACCTTCTTATCCGTTACCACATCCGATTTGTCAATCACACCCACAAGCTCTTCCAGAGCCGCATACTTCTCTTCCGATTTCAAATCTATGACCATATTTTTTTTCAATAAACTTTTTAATCGTTTCATAAGTTTCCCCGCTCTTTAATATATTTTTTGTTCCTATTCTTACTACTTAAATCAATTTGAAATAGTTATGATATATTATTAATAAAAACAAGTTCAATGATAATTTAAGGTCTCTGGAAAACTGTAGCACGATATTTTATATTTTAAAAATTATTGCTTCTCCATCTATAACGGAAAACTGTGCTATCGAAGATAATTTCCTAAGCCCCTTCGGGACTTGTAAAAAATAGTCTTAGAGTACCTTAGGATTTATATGATGTGATTTTAGAGAGCTTCAGAACTTGTAAGATTTTCAAGGGAAGATGTGTTAGAAAGCTGTTCTTGTTATATATTGACATTTAAAGTAGTCATATATAAGAGCTTTGTAAAGAAACGATATTATGAATCAAGATATTGATTTGCTATACATGCTATAAATAAATAATCCAAAAATGAGGTATAGACCTCTTTGTTATTTGTTATTAAATAATCCAAATGATGAAGATAAAGGCTTATATATTTGATTGGGGTGATACATTGATGGTTGATTATAAGGATGAGACTGGTCCTATGTGTAAATGGTCAAAGATAAGTCTTTGTGAAAATGCTCTGGAGACTTTGAGGGAATTGAGTAAATGCGCAAAATGTTTTTTGGCAACAAATGCTGAGGATTCCACTAAGGATGAAATCAAATTGGCTCTGGATAAGGTTGGTATTCTAAAATATGTTGATGACATATTTTGTTTTCAGGAATTGAAAGAAATGAAGCCAAGTAAAAACTACTTTGAAAAGATGATAGGCATTTTGGGTCTAAAACCTCAACAAGTTATGGTAATTGGTGATGACATAATAAAAGATTACAAATGGGCATTGGATAACGAAGCTAATGCAGTACTTTATGATCCTACAAAGAGTGTAAACGATTCAAAGATCAATAAAATTAATGACTTATTGGAATTAATCTCTAAGCAGAATACAAAGGGTGAGTGAAGCCCACGCTACTATTTTTAATTTGTATACTTCCCGTAAGATAAATTACTCACTTTTTCGGCTCCAACCATATTAGTCTTGACATAAAGAGTTTTAGTGATATATTTAATACTAAATATAAGTATCAAGATTTTTATAGTAAAAGGAGGAATGTTATGAGTATTAAAGGAATCATAACCTTGAGTTTAATCTTATTGATTCTGGTCTTCTTATGTCCTTTTGTTTTGGCACAAGAGTTTGCAGAACCCATTATCGAATATGATTTCACTGAGGATTTTAATGGGAATAAGATTAATGATATTCTTGATGAGAAGATTGATATTGCACCTGAATCTGATGAACTAACAGGAGTGACGGTTACATTGCAGAATCCTGCCTCAAAGAGTCAATTGATAGCATTTGCCCAGATGGGCGGGAACTTAAGATATGTATATGAATACTGTAGTTATGGTTTTTCTGGAGAGATGCCATTGAGTAAAATCAGCGATTTGGCATTTAATCTGGGTAATGAGCTTGTTATCATTGATCCTGTTCTTCCTACCGAACCACACCTTGATTGGAGCGTTCGGCAGATGCAAGTTAGAAGTTATGTTTGGAATCAGAGTATTACAGGAAGTAGCAGTGTTAGAGTGGCGGTTTTGGATACAGGACTTGATGATTCGCATACAGATTTATCAGGAAAGGTTGCAGCGTGGCAAGATTTAACGACAGATTCCAGTCCTTCTGCAGTTGATTATAATGGTCATGGTACTCATGTGGGAGGAACGATTGCAGGTTCAGGAGCTGTTTATGGTTCCGGTTCTGTAAGTACAATCACAACGACGGATACAGGAACACTTCCGACTTCTGATGGTTATGGCTATTTGGATCGCATATACATACCTACTACAGGAACATTATATTTAACGATGTATTGGATGACAGGAGGAGGAGCGCAAGCAATATTGTCAGCCAAAGATCCTTCAGATAGCTGGTTATCTTATACTTATGGAACATCAACACCATTAAACGATAAAACAGAAACAAGAACGATCAAAGAGA
>CAZYWQ010000355.1:0-3735 GCA_964651675.1 uncultured Candidatus Sumerlaeota bacterium
GATATTTGAGAGAGAAAGAGCGGCTGACGCGCCTATAATAGAGAGGATTTCTTGAGGGACTTCGTTATCGACAGAAAGAATAGTAACCAGAACCTGAACCTCATTGAGAAATCCTTCGGGGAAAAGAGGTCTAATTGGTCTATCTATGAGTCTTGCACAGAGAGTTTCGTGGTCATCAGGTCGACCTTCTCTTTTTATAAAACCACCAGGGATTTTCCCTGCGGCATAGAATCTTTCTCGATAGTCAACTGTTAAAGGAAAGAAATCTTTTCCTTCGACAGGTTCTTCATTTGCTACTGCGGCTGCAAGAATTACTGTGTCTCCACTTACAACTTTAACTGCAGCATTTGCCTGTTTGGCAATTTCACCAACCTCAATAGTTATCTCTTTGCTGTTGGCAAGCGGGGTACATTTTACAGATTCGATCATAAAAATTTTTCCTCCTTTTGCTTCCTATCACCTCGCATTTGAAGTTTGAAAAGCTTTTTAAAACATTTTATTTGTATTAATAAAGAAATATTTTCAGAATATATGGAGTTCATTACAGTTAATATGTTATATGGGAAGGAATATTACCTATTAGAAGTCGATAGTTGTCAAGGTTATTTATATTCGAAAAAACCCTTACCTGTTTTAATCCCAAGGTGTCTTGCTCTGACTAATTTTCTCAGGAGAGGACAGGGTCTGAATTTAACATCGCCCAGTTCTCTAAATAAATCTTCCATCCATCTCATTACTTCATCCAATCCGATTTCATCAGCTAATTCAAGGGGTCCCATCTGAAGGTTAAATCCGAGTTTCATAGCTGTATCAACATCTTCGGCACTTGCGACTCCTTCCATCACGACATGCATTGCCTCATTTAACATAGGTAGAATCACACGCGTTGTCACATATCCGGGTGATTCGAAGACATTAATAGTCGTCTTTCCAAGTGAGTCTATGAACTCTTTTACGGTATTATAAGTTTCATCACTTGTTGAATATCCCCTGACGACTTCGACTAATTGTCTTATGTGAACAGGATAGAAAAATCTTGCACCAACAATTTTCTCCGGTCTTGTGGTAGTTGCGGCTAATTCTGTAATGCTTAGAGTGGAGAGAGTTGTAATAAATACAAGGTCATCAGAAAAGACTGCATCGAGTTCCATTAATAATGCTGATTTTTTCTCAAAATCTTCGATAATGCACTCAATTACTAACTCTACATCTTCAAGCTCAGTATAGCTATTACAAGGATGAATGCGTGATAAAATAACTTTTTTTTCAGTTTCGGTAATACCCCACTTTTCGATTTCTTTATCAAGAGAATTAGTGATATTTAGCATCGATGCCTTTAATACTCGCTCATTAATATCTTTCAAATATACATCAATGCCATTACCGGCAAGAGTTCTTGCAAGCCCCTGTCCCATCTTCCCAGCACCAATCACCGCTGCTTTATTTATTGCCATATATTTTCTCCTTCTCCTCTTGTTATGAAGTTGTCATTTTTTGATTTTGGATTAAAAAAACATTATTTCACTAAAATATAAAAAATAATAGCTTTATAGTTTAGTTTATTTCTATTAGGTAAATTATGTCTACTATTTTTTTAATAATTATAATTAATAGAGTATGTTGGTGAACAATCATTGCCTTATAGGATGTTTGAAAATCAACTGGATTTTGAAAAAAAGGGGGACAGACGACATACGTCTGTCCCCCCTTTTTCAGTTTCAGAGGTTTTCGATTATGTATGAGATAAGGTTAATTCGTTGTAATTTATTTATTGAGTCTTTGGATAGCGTTCATTATGTTTAATTTTGTATAAAATCGTTAATGAGTTTTATTTAATCTATAAAATCTTGAATCATACTCAATAATAATTAGGATAATGAAAATTCTTCAGATAAATAGCAGTAGGAAATGGATTGGTGAGGCTTCGCATACTTTTTCGTTGTTCAAAGAACTGGTTAATAAAGGGATTCCCACTATCTTGATTTGTAAAAAGGGCTGGTCGATTGAGAGTTATGCTCGAAAAGAAGGATTGGAATATGAAACGCTTGCATTAAGTAGTCGTTTTAATATCATCAGTGATTTTAAGGATTTTTTTAAGCTGAGAAGGATTATTAAACAACAGCATATTGATCTAGTTCATACTCATAGAAGTAAGGAACATTGGTTATCAGCCCTGACAATCTTGACGCTTAAAAGGAAACCTAAGTTAGTTCGTACACGCCATGTTGTTACACCAATAAAAAAACATATATTTAATCGTTGGTTGTTTGGTACTTTAACAGATGCTGTTATATGCGTTTCGAAAAAAGTGTACGAGCAAGTTTCAAAATTGGGCTATGTAAAGAACAAAAATAGAATAAAGGTTATTTATAGTGGCATAGATACAAATAGATTTTGTCCTGATGCGGGAATGAAAGAGATGAATTCTACAGAAGAAAAGGGAGTTGGAAATTTTAGTTCATTTAGAAAGGAGTATGATATTCCGCAAGATGCCATTTTGATTGGGCTTGTAGGGAGATTGCAAAGAATTAAAGGACAGGAGATTTTCCTCAATGTGGCAAAGGTTATTTCCAAGAAATTTTCGAATGCACATTTTCTTATTGCTGGTAAAGGTAAAAAAATAAAAGAGGATGAATTGAGAATACTTGCTGACAAACTTTCTATTAGCGATAAAGTCACATTTTTAGGGTATGTTGATGCTATAGAAAAGGTTGTATCGAATCTTGATATCGGAGTAATCGCATCTCTTGGTTCTGAAGGATCGAGTCGCATTGCAATGGAATATATGGCTTCAGGATTGCCGATTGTTGCGACTAAGGTTGGCGGGATTCCCGAGATTTTATCGGATGGAACATATGGTGTTCTTGTGAAGTCTAATTCTACTGAGAGTCTTGCTGATGGTGTCATACGCCTTTTGAATGATAAACAAAAAATGGATAATTTGAAAATAAAAGTGAGAGAAAGAGCCACTTCTTATTTTAATTTTGATAGATGGATTGGCGAGACAGTAGAAGTATATAAGGGAATTTTAGGTTTGTGATTGAGATCTGATGGATAATTATGCTGATGATTTCTGAGCAAAAAAAACAACAAATTTTAAGCATTTGCGATGTGTTGATTATCTTGTGTGTTCTCTTTATAGCCTTTGCTGTACCTTTTGAGAGGACATTTGATGTTCCGAGACAAAATGCCGAATATCTCGCACTCTTTTGTCTTATTTTGAGAACAATTTTGTCAAAGAAATTTAAGTTACCACCTTTATTTGTATCTTTACCGCTTTTGCTTTATGTTGCATTTTCTATTATTACGATTTTTAGCTCTACTTATCCTGATTTAAGCTTCAAGGTTTTCCGAAGAGAATTTCTCCATTATATTGTTATCTTTTTCTGTATATATTCGCTATTTGATACAAGTAATCGAATTAAGTTGGTTGTTTTGGTGATTGTTTTAGTTGCGGTTTTTGTGAGTTTGCTTGATATAGTCGCATATTATATCTATGTTTTGTCTCCAGGATTGCGTGAGAAATTATTTGATTTAAAATTTATCTTTCCTGATCCGGATGGTTCGTTTAGACCTTTGATGCCTTTTCACTATCATAATCGATTGGCTACATACTTGATGATTGTGTCCATTTATTTCTTTGTGCTGATTTCGATTTTAAAGAATAAAAAAAGCAAGATTGTATTCGGCGTTCTTTCCATTTTCCCAATTTATGCTCTTGTATTGACATTAACG
>CAZYWQ010000356.1:0-3731 GCA_964651675.1 uncultured Candidatus Sumerlaeota bacterium
TTAGAATTTTAGGAGTTATATATGCTTTTAATAAGCAGGGGGTTTATAATAGATGAATAAAGATAGAGAACAAAAGGGTTTCACGGCAATTGAGATAGCAGTAGTAGCAACGATTATTGCTATTCTTTCACTGCTGATTATACCCTTATTTAGAGAAAGGTCAAAGCAGGCTAAGATTGCAGCGGCTTATGATGATATGCAAAGTATATCAAAGGCTGAGCAATTGGTCTTTGCTGAAACGGACATATATTTAAGACCGCAAGACCTCGATAACACGACAACTTATGAAAAAGCTGGTTCTTTAGATTACGATACAATCTTGCCGATTGGAACCTGGGATAGATTCTTTGAGGATCCAACTGCGTCGGATACTCAAATATATGATAATGCGGAAAGATTAGCCTTAGCACGAGTTTATAATGGTCCTTATGCTGCTCATAATAGTTATTTGACTGTGACAGAAATATATAATTCTGGATATGCAATGTTTTCCGATGATATAGGAAGTAGTTCTGGTTTACCAGGACCAATACTATGGGATACTAAAACTTATAATGATGATGACAGATATCCTGTAGATCCCTGGAATGGTCCATTCGTATACTACGCTGAGGAAGAAACGACTATTGATGCAAAAACGGTCACTTTGTCGAATGTAATTTATTGTCTTGGACCAGACGGACTTCCGGGAGATGCTGGAGATCCGACTAATGCAGATAATTTTCAACGACCCGAGAAATGGGCGAATAGCCCTTTGGGAACAGGTGATGATTTAGTTTATAGATTTTAATATAATGCGGCGGTGCGATTTATCGCACATAATGTCGGATAAATCCGACCGCTACAAAATCTGGAGAGGAAACGATGCATAATAAATGCAGTGATAAATATAATCCTTCAGACAGAAGGTTCAGAAGAGCAGGTTTTACGATTATTGAACTGCTGATAGCCGTAATTATTCTGGGTATTCTTGTAATGATTATTATAACAAGGATTTCAAATAGGACAAAACAAGCACGGATTAATGCCTGTTTGACCGAGCTTAAAGAACTTGCTGAATCTGAACGAAGACTTGAGATCGATTATGGATATTGGGGAAGGCTTTTTATGTTGGATGATATTGCCAGTGGAGATGGTATTGCAAATGGGAATGTATCTGCTGATCCAAATGATGTGATGGACGGAATAGCTGATGAAAATCCCGCAAATGTTACTATTGGTACTATTCCTAATCCTAACAGTCAGAATTACCTTATTTATATTGCACATTACGATAATCCTCTCGATCCTGATGATGGAACTTTAGTTATAAACTCCTACAATATAATAGACGAAACAAGATATACAGGACCTTATATCAATTATAGAACTGTTTTAAGAGTGGATCCTGATAATGATGAAAGTGATTTAATGGATTTACCATTGGATCCCTGGAAGAGCCCTTATATGTTATTTACGAAAATAGGACTCATAGATGAGTTTACTACGACACAATTTGAATTGCGTCATGGTCCAGAAAGTACTATGTCGACAAATGGAGATGGTGAGATTTTAGAGGTTGAAGATACGCAGATTTTCGACAGATTAACCATTTTAAGTCTCGGACCCGATAAAATGATAGGTGATGCTAATGATGATACGGATGATTTTGGAGATGGAGATGATTTATTGATTAATCCGTAATTTAGCTTTTGAATAAATAGAGGACTTGAGATTATGTTGCTAAGATTAATAAAGAGAGAAATAGAAGTGATTCAGCTATCGTATAAAAAAGCTGGATTAACACTAACGGAGTTGTTGGTAGTGGTGGCGATAATTGGTATTATTGCATTAGCACTAATTCCAGCTATAACTCAAAGAACGGAAAATGCTCGTATAGCGACTGCAAGAGCAGAGGTTAAAGAATTGGCTATGGCGGAAGATACTTGTGCTATCACAACCGGATACTATATACCTCTTCAGGTATTGGATGATATAAAATTTTCCCGTTATGTTACTGATGATTCTCTTGATAACGAGTCAAGTACAGTGTTCTTAATTGATCCATTTTTTATTTACATAGAATCTGATGGGACAACAAACACTCCAACCCAGACGAATCTTGTAAATGAGGATGAAGAGGACAGAATCTACGCACAATGGGATGGTCCTTATACAAGTTTTGTAAAAACACTATTAAGCTATGAACCAGATGCTGATACAAGTTTCGATTATCCTCTCGATCCCTGGAAAATCCCATACAGATTCTTTTCACCCATTGGGATAATTGGCTCCGGTGCTGATACAACTACAAATGACTTAAGTGCTATAAGGTCCAATACCTCTTTTAGTGATGGAAGGATTACAACCGATCTTCCGGATTATTCAAGAGGAAGATGGATGATTATGAGTCTTGGTAGAAATCAAGAGTTTGATGATCCTGATAATTTGAATGATGATATAGTCCATTCTTTTGGATTGGTTGTTCACGAAACAAATTATTTTGTAAGGAGATTTTAAAAAATTGTAACACGACATAAATGTTGTGTGATATTGGAATCAATTTGATTAGATTATAAATAAACTAATTAAAGGAAGGAATTAGGAATTATGTTTAAGAAGAGATTCAAAGGTGTAACATTAATCGAATTGTTAGTAGTAGTACTCATTATTGGGATACTCTCGACATTATTACTTCAGGTGTTAACAGGTCAATCGGAAAGGGCAAGAGTAGCTGCTGCGCGATCGGATATTAAAACGCTTGAAATAGCTGCACATAGATATGCCATTGACCTGGGTGTGTATCCAACTACTAATGGATTGGGTTCTTTTACGACTCCGTTTGCCAGAAGAGGAAATGGGTATCTTGCTTTGTGTTTATTACACTCTACGAGTGGTAATGCTTATGCACCATCAAGTATTAGATGGAGTGGTCCTTATGTGGAGGCAGATGAAGGTATAAATATAGGTACAACTCAAGGGACTACTGCTTTAGCTATTGCTCAAGAGTTCCTTGATCCGTGGGGCAGTTCCTATGAGTACATAAGTAGTGATTATGTGGGAAGTACTCTTGGTTATGTTTATTACTCAGGCATTACATTACCCACAACAGATCCGTTCTATGCTACCGAAACTTATTATAATCCTAAGACATTCCAAATTATTTCATTTGGACCGAATATGACAACCGATACTTCATCATTCAACAATTTTGGGAAAGATGTGGATGATTTAACGAATTTTAAATAGTTGTGATTTTATTAATGAATAAATTAATGATACATCTTTGAAGAACGTTTAAAATAGATTGTTTTAGATAAAGATACGAAGGGCGTGATTAAATCACGCCCTTTTGATTTTTACCCTGTAGGGAACGGTTGCGACGGTTCCCTACTTTTTTTATTCATTTATTATTTATAAAGCTCAAATGAATTTGCTTTGGTAACTGGAACACCTTCGAATATAAATTCGCCATGTGGTTTCTCACCGAAGTATGCTGTAGCTCCATCACCTGTATGAAAGTTCCAAAGAGGATATTCTCCACTTGTTCCTGAAAGTCTGCATATATTGAATGCCCATCTCTCGTTTGCCCCACTAACGGGAGCATTTGTATGTTCCAAATCGCTTTCATCCCCACTCTGCGTTCCACCGTAAGTAACGACACTTAGTATGCTAAATGGAATGGCTATTTCTACAATTGCATTTCCTGGAGTTGCATCAATAGCAAATGCTGGATTAGGTGGATTATAATC
>CAZYWQ010000357.1:0-3730 GCA_964651675.1 uncultured Candidatus Sumerlaeota bacterium
ACATTGGTGTTAAAGATGAAAAAATTCACACTATAACTCAATCAATTAAGCCTACTCCTAATTCTAAAATAATAGACGCCGCTAACAAGTTTATCATCCCTGGAGTTATCGATACACAAACTCATCTACAGGATAAGTTCAACAATATCCCGACTGCGGATGATTTCTTCACCGGAACAGTCTCAGCAGCATTTGGTGGTGTTACGACCATTATGGATTGTGTTACTCAAATCCCCGGTAAACTAATAATAGATGTTATCGAAAACCGTCGGTCTATTGCCAATGAAAAAGTATGCATCGATTACTCCCTTCATTGTGTCATAACTGACTGGTCAAATGTAACTCTTCGAGAACTGAAGGATCTACTCAACAATCAAAAAATTTCTTCATTCAAGATGTCTATGTCAGGCAATTCCAAAATGGAAGATGCCAATATTTATGAAGCCCTTACTGAAATCAGTAATCAGGGAATTCTGTCTCTTTTTTGTGAAAACAATTCTCTCGTCAACTATTTTATCAATCAATATAAACAAACTAATACTACTAATATCAAATCTTTCGCTGATATAAGACCCAACTGGATCGAAGAAGAAGCTGTTAAAAGAGCTATTTCCTTATGCAATGCCTCAAATAGTCGAATCAATATATCGCCCATATCATCGAAAGAAGCACTTAATGCCGCAATAACAGGGAAAAAGGAAGGAGTGAATGTTTTTATTGAAACATCTTTACCATATCTCATCCTTTCCAAAGAGAAACTTTCCCAGCAGGATGGACATTATTTTACGACAATACCTCCTTTGAGAACAATTATCGACTCGCAATTTCTCTGGAATGCAATCGAAGAAGGATTTGTCGACATCGTATCATCCAATCATCGTTCTTTTAATAAACTCAATCTAAATGCCAATAAAAATGATATTTTTCAGATACCTGACGGACTACCAGGTGTAGAGTACCTTTTACCAATATTACTGTCAGAAGGAGTTCAAAAAGGCAGAATCTCATTTCAAAGTCTTGTTAGTGTACTTTGCACAATGCCAGCAAAAATATTCGGATTATATCCACAAAAAGGAGTTATTGAAATCGGTTCCGATGCTGATATTGTAATCATTGATCCTGAAAAAAGTACCACTCTCTCCGCTGAAAATCATCATATGAATGTTGATTAGAAATTTCAGGTTATCCAATAACTACAATTCTACGCGGAGAAATAATCGTAGATAACGGAAAATTTTTAGGCAAAAAAGGATCAGGGAAATTTATTGAACAAAAGAATCAAAAATCTTAATTTATAGAAAAACTCCTTCAACCATAAAAAATATTAAGCAATAACAAATTTTATTTTGGATTAAAGTATGTATCGTAAATTTTACGGATTAAAAGAGCTACCATTCAATCTAACACCAGACACAAAGTTCCTGTTTCTGAGCAAAGTTCATAAAGAAGCATTAGCACATCTTGTCTATGGGATAGAAGAACGAAAAGGATTTATGCTCATAACAGGAGAGGTTGGTTCGGGCAAGACCACTCTCTGCAGGGCTCTCCTGAATAAAATGGGTGGCAACACCAAAGTCGCATTGATCCTCAATTCTTTCCTGTCGGATATCGAACTGCTAAAATCCATAAACGAGGAATTCTTCTTAAAAAGTGACATTGATTCTAAAAAGGTATTGATTGATGAACTCAATCGATTCTTACTTGTAGAGCATTCCCAGGGAAACAACGTAATATTAATTATAGATGAAGCACAAAATTTATCACCAGAGTCCCTCGAACAAATCAGGATGATCAGCAATCTCGAAACCGAAACAGATAAATTAGTACAGATCATACTTATGGGACAACCCGAATTCAATGACATACTGATGCTTCCGAGTCTAAAACAACTGAATCAAAGAATCACAGTGAGATACCACCTTGAACCATTAAAAAAAGAAGAGATTTCGCAATATATTCAACATCGATTAAAAGTTGCTGGTACCCAGAAAGAAGTAATATTCGATGATGATGCAATCGACCTACTGTACGAATTTACGAATGGTATCCCGAGAGTAATCAACATTGCCTGTGACAGATGTTTATTGACAGGCTATGTAAAAAATACCACCGAAATAACTGCAGAAATTATGAAGGAATCCATCGGCGAAGTAGCTGGCAGATACTCTCAAGAACTGATAAAAAACAAAGCCTTATACAACTCAATGGTGAAACGACGCGGATTCTTCATTAATCAAGGATATAATCAAGGGCTGTTCAGATGGATAGCATTAGTGGCATTCATCATACTCTTTTCAATTATTGGTTATGGCTTATTAAAAAGCAGTAATAAATTCATATATGTTCCAACAATAGATGAAAAAGTATTATTATCAGCCTTAGCGGAAGGTTCTCGACTTGACAAGAGTGGTAACATCACAGACGGCGTTAAATTAATGCCTTCTATTGCGAATTTGCAAGAATCGCAGAGTCGTGCATCTAACATACAGTCACCAAACACGGATGTGATAAACACATCAAGCGAAAATTACGAGAATGAAACACCTAATTACAGAAACTGGGAACGAGATGAAAATAATATCATCAGAGTCAATAATCGCAATTTTACACAATTAGCCTCTATAGCAACTCTATTAGGTTTTTGGGGAATAGATGTCGATTTAACGATATTCAAAGATGCCTCACCGAGAGAAGTCTTTGAATTTGACCTGATTCAATTCATAAAAGACGCAGGAATATATCGCATCGATTATCAGACAAATTTTGCCCAATTAGTCAAATTGGATTTACCTGTCATTCTCGAAATGGACAAAAACAATCTATATGTATCCCCTTATATTGTCCTGATTGGAATAACCGAAAAGGAATTAATTGTCGCCGATCCTATATTTGGCAAAATGAAAATTAATAGAAGAGACTTAGGCCAGATATGGTTTGGAAATGCCATCTGTGTTTTTGTTGAGAATAACATCTCATCGCAATTATCATACGGTATGAAAAGTAAGGAAGTCGGTATCCTGCAACAATATTTAAAACGCCTTGGATATTTTCGTTATGCTATTACAAATAAATACGATAAGTATACTAAAGAAGCTGTTACTAATTTTCAAAAAGAAAACAATCTGGTAGCAGATGGAATCTTCGGTCCAATGACAATGATGGTTATTATCAGCAAACTTAAAAGTGGAGAAACTCCCTACTTGACCAAGGATATTTCAGGAGGCTTGATATGAGTGCGATATTAGATGCACTTAAAAAATCGGCTGATAAATATCGAAAGAAACATCAAGAATTAATCGACGATAACGAAAAAGATAAAAAATCACTTGCTCATTCTTTATCTTCCAACAAGCACCCCAATAGGAAAAATCCGTTTGTTAAAATTTTCCTGATGACAAGCATAGTTGCGAGTCTTGTTCTCATTTTTGTTTGCATCGTAGGAATCTACCTGATTTTCAAATCACTCACAAAATTAAGCATTTCAGATAGTGGGCAAAGATCATTACAGTACATCCAAACGAATAATAGCAAAACAAACGCAACTATCAAAGATAATGAAGGTCAAACATCTACCAAACAACAAAAAGGAAGAATCAAATATAAAATACAATTAGATGACCTGGCAAATTCACAAACGATGAAAACACGGGAACCAACAAAATCAACTATGTTAGAAGACGATGACTTAACTGAATTGATAGAAGACACAACTCAGCCCAAAGAACAAGAT
>CAZYWQ010000358.1:0-3720 GCA_964651675.1 uncultured Candidatus Sumerlaeota bacterium
GATTTTTTTCATCTAAGAAAAGGGCTCTACGGCGATTTTGCATGGGTCATAGGGCCCCCTATGGAGAATAGCATTGCATATTTTTATGTATTATAATTTATACTGAACAGTTATTTTTATCAGAGATAAATATGGCAGTTATAGGTGATGAACGCGATACAGGTATTGTCTGTGCGAGTCTCTATTTTGATCTTTTAGGTTATGGAAGTCTCATTTCGTCGTCGTGTGGGACTTTAGATTCAGCAGTAGGTATGATCGCTTTAAAGAGAATCGAAAACTTATTAGATTGTTACAACAAAATATATAAGTGTTTTCCTAAAAATACCGAATCATTTCAATTTAATGATAGCATATTTGCCTCCCTTGATTTAAATATACATATAGGTTCATCTATTACAGATTCAACTGGAATCGCAAGTGAGATTATTGTCAAAAAAGAAATTTATAAACTGATTAAATTTGTAGCTACTTGTGGGAAGCTACATCAGGTAGTTATTGCTTCTGAAGAAGAAGAGCGATTGGGGCCTGCTGGTAGAAGTATTATTTGTATTGGAAAGAGGTGGAATATTAATTCAAAATGCCCGTTTTTGAGTCATGAATCAATTCAAGCAAATTTAGCAGTTGCTGAATCTTATATTATTGATTCAATGGGAAATTCTGCTGGGTTTAATCAGCGTTGTTTTTACAACTTTTTTGTCAATGATATGGTATGGTTTGTATTAAAAGTAGCAAAAGCATCACTTGACTCAAATGATGTAAAGTTTTTAAACAATGTTGTTAGAGAAAATGAAAATTTCCCAGACAATTTATTGAGTCCTAAGGTTGAATCGCCAATTGTTGCGAAAGTGTTCCATAGGAAAAGAGAATATTATAGTTTGATGTCTCATCATGTATGTAATATAGATAGTTTCTTAAAAGGCTCTGATCTATAAATCAAGCAGCCAAAAATTTAATATAACCCCTTTACCATTTTTACCTATAGTTAGACAGTGCGGTAATAATCCGCTTAATCAAAGTCGAATTCGAACTATCCATTCTGCCGATCAAGGATATTCGATCCTGGTGAAACAGATACAGCGCATATTTAACAAAACTTTCTGTGAGGACACTGTAATTAATAAATGGTATTTTTTCACCAACCCTCACCCCGTGGGAATAGTCGCGCTAAATATTTCATTTTCTTAAAGCTTGCTTTCAATATTTCCATGGGACTTGTACTAATACTTCTGGTGGGATACAATAATCAATAAAGAGATTGCTAACGCCAGCCCCCTTCGGAGACATTGCAGCAAAAAAAATTTATTTACAGAACAAAATGCCTTTTCCAAATGAACAACAAAGAAAAGTAATCGAACATAGGGGAAGGCCCCTAATAGTAGTTGCTGCACCTGGTACCGGCAAAACGTCCACTCTTGTGGAGCGATTAATTCGATTATTAGAAGAGAGTGCAGATCGAGATGTTTCATTTATCACTTTTACAAGAACAAGCCGCCGTAATACAAAAAGAAAAATTGAAAATGTTTTAGGCGTTGATACTATTGAAGAGATTGGTATTGGCTGTCCAAAAATTGTAACACTTCATACTTATGCAAAAAGTATTGTTCATCATTTTGCTGGACGAATATCAAGGCCATCTTTTTTTTCAATTTTAATTGAAGAGAAGAATGACAAAGAGCTTATACTGAATGAGTTAAAAGTTGATCTAGGATTAAATACAGATATTTCTCTGTTAAATAAAGGCTTAACTCAATTTCGTGCAACGAATACCTGGCTAAATGATTTTCCACTAAGTATTGCCGACCGTGAAAGAGTCCTCAATTATTTTGATAAATTGTTGATTTATTACAACGCTTTTGACATACAAGGTCTAGTAATTGCTGCATGTAGCATACTTGAAAATTCAATAGATTCAATCCCCCCTCTTTACCTGCAGGTAGATGAATATCAAGATTTAAATCCTAATGATCAAAAACTTGTGAAATTAATTGCTTCTCATTCATTATCTCAAGTTGTAGTAGTTGGCGACGATGCACAAAGTATTTATGGTTTCCGTTATGCAAACTATGAGGGAATACGTGAGCTGTGGAGTTCAGAGGATTGGGAAAAGGTTTCGTTTGGAGAGTGTCATCGCTTACCAGCTCATATCCAAAATGCTGTGCGTGTACTTCTTGCAAATAAGAATTATATCGGAAGCAATTTATCGCCTTGTGATAGTGCTGATCAAAAAATTCTTACTCTTCAATGTACTAGCAGTAATATTCAAATAAAATTTATTGCAAACAAGATAAATGAATTAGTAAATAGTGAGCCCCAATCTGGTGAAGATGAAATTAATTATAGTAGTTTTATGGTCTTATGTCCGACTACAAATTTTATGAATTCAATTGCCAGTTTATTAGACAGTCAATATAACATTCCAATTAAGCTGCATACAAAAATATCAATTCCGGATGAACATTGGAAGTTATTGTTACTTCTAAGAATATTACTTACAGGTGATAATTTAGCATTTAGACAATGGCTTACATTTATTGGAATTGATAACCGGTTGATTACACAAATTCGCAGAGCTTCAATGCAAAGGAACGCGTCACTTTTGTCTTATTGTTCTAATTTATCTGAAACAGTAATACGTAATTTTATTGATAATCTCGAATCTTTACATGGTTCAATTTATAATGTTGAATTATTTATGGAAAAACTTTTTAATTTTCCAAATCTTTCAATAAATACAGAGGTCCTTTCTGATTTTGGATTAAATGGTTATGAAAGCAATAACAGGCCGGTTAATATTGAAAACATCATCCAATTGGTCTATGAAAAGTTTGGTCTTATTGATACTGAAATAGATATCCCCGATGAAAATAAAGTACTTATTACTACTTTATATTCAGCAAAAGGGCTTGAATCAAATTATGTATTTATACCATGGATGAATTCTAAATATATGCCTATGTCAGGTAGAGATGCAGATGAGGAACGTCGAGTTTTATATGTTGCACTTACAAGAGCAAAAAAAGATGTTTTCCTATGTTTTCATGAAAGTTACGATTCAGCTAATAATCGTCGTCTGAGGTTAGAAGTTATGTCCCCTTTTCTGCATGAAATAAGAGAGTATTTACAAATCCAACGAATAACAGCAAGCGATGTTAGATAATATGATTTTTGATGCAGCTTCATATAACAGAGGAAGCCAATCGAAAAACTCCATTTCAAATAAAAACATCATTTGCTTTTATTTATAAAGCAAGGCCTTTTCCAGCAAAACCTTCCGGAAAAATAAAGAGAGAGGGGGGAAATGTTTTTATTTATAACAAAAAACTGCCCTCCGTGGCAGTTTTTAACCTTAATTCCTTCTGATTTCACTTTTGGAAACAGGACGTTTCCAAAAGGATAAGCAGCTCGGCTATTATTGATGTAATCTGGAAAATAAGGTAATTTTTCAATGGTGAGTATTAAGCTTACAATATTTGTTCCAATCTTTTCTGCCATAATTTTTGTGGAAGAATCATTATTCATATCTGCTCTATAGAGTCCGATTCTAGAGACGTTATATCCCTCCTCTTATGTTTCAACTTCCAAGCAGAGACACCATACATATAGTATCCTCTTCTCATAAGAGCAATACAAATCATTCTTCCAATATTTTCTCCATCTCCTTTTTATTTTTTTCTTTTGAATGATAGTTTTTTTATTATTGACATTTTATAACTATAGTTC
>CAZYWQ010000359.1:0-3720 GCA_964651675.1 uncultured Candidatus Sumerlaeota bacterium
ATTTTCTGATTTTGAATATTCCAATATTTTCCCGACATCGTGAAGTAATGCACCACTGATTAAAATGTTTCTTTTTATTTTTATTGTTTTATTATCGTATATTTTATTGAAAACTTTTTCTACTTCATTACATACATTCGTAATAGACCTTGTATGCTCGATGATATTTATATTAGTATCGGGAATCAGAAGTGTAAATGGAATTTGAGTAATTTCGTCTATATTCCAACCACCTAACTTAATGGCTTCAATCCAGACATTTATTGTTTTTTCCTTTAAATCTTCATCTTTAATTAAATTGAATTCCGGGATTAATTGTAACAATTTTTGTTTCATTATTGCACCTCATATAAACATTATATAATATTGATATAAAATAAGTTATTCTATATAATGTAAAGCAATTTATTAAGTTAAATGTCTTTCATCAGGACCGTCATAAATCCAATTAGAAGGTTCGATTTTTCGCATTGGTTTTTGAGTCGTTTTTTCTTCATAAAAATGAGCAACTAATCCGGGAATACGAGCTATGATGAAAAATGCATTAGCAAGTATCGGATCGAAATCAAGTTCGCATAACAATGCTGCGATAGCTCCGTCTACATTTATTGGCAGTTTTTTGCTTTTAGATTTTTCGAGTTCGGATTCGATGGATTTTATAATCTTAATATAGTCACCAGAGATATTATATTCTTTAGCCATATCGAAAAGCCTTTTTGTTCTTGGATCATCAGTATGTATTCTATGACCGAAACCAGAGAGCCGCTTTTTCGTTTCAGATGCTTTTTGGATAATTTTTACTGCCGATTCATTATTAGATAAATTATTCTTATCTTTAATCTTCTTACACTCGATTAAAGTTTTCATACAATCTTCAATTGCGCCACCATGAAATTTGGAAATGGCTAAGATTCCTGCTGATATTGCGGCATTGATGGGTGTTCCCGTTGATGCAACAGTCATTGTAGACAAAGCTGAAGGAGGTGTTACTCCATGGTCAACGGAAGATACAAGAATCGCATCAAGTATTTTACTGACATTTTCTGATGGCAATTCTCCTTTAATAGCGAGATAAACGACCTGTGCATATGAAATCTTTCCCATCAATTCGTCGATAGGATAACCCCGTAAAAGAATTTTATTCGGTTTTATGTTAGTAATAGAAGTCTTCCATTTTTCTTTATTGTCCATATTATGACCTCAAAAATTTGTTTTAAAAGAGAAATATAGATGTTGGTTTTGAATTTTTCAATAAAATTTTGAGGATGTTAATATAATGAGCCTAATTATTGATAAAAATCAGTTTGACAAAACTCTTTGATAAATTCATATATTCTTTTTGTAAAGAAAACAAATACAAGTGAGGTTCAATATGTTAAAAAGAAAATGTTATTACATTCAAATTGTTCTTATTATGTTTATTTCAGCGTTATTTTTTGGTTGTTCATTATTAAAATTAGATATCGGAAAAGAAAAAATTAAGTTATCAGAGGAAGATATTGCATTTTGTGAACAGAGAGAAAGTGATGAAGATGAATTGCCTGTATTAAAGGCAAAGTTATCAGAGCTAAAAATGAAACCTCTCTACGAATTTAGTCCGCAGGAGATAGACCTTTATTTGAGCTACTTATATACAATTGAACCTAATGTGAGAAATAGAATTGCTCATTTAGCAAGGAAGAATATCGGACAATCATACAACATCTATTTGCTGGGAGAATTTCCTTTTGAGATATATGATGCTGATCCTTTATTCTCTCTTGCGAACAGTGATTGTGTGGTTTTTTCAGAGCATATGTATGCGATGGCATTTGCACACGATTGGCAAAGCTTTTTTGCATTGTTACAAAGGATTCGATATAGAAATGGTCAGATTAGTACATTAGCTCGTAATCACTTTACGGATATAGATTGGGATATAAATAATTCCTGGCTTATTGAAGATATTACGGAAGAAATAGCTGGTGATAAAGTGGTTGGTATGACTGCCAGAACTGGTAGAAGACGATTTTTCAAAAAATATGGGATTGGTCAGGATTTGGAAGAGACAACAATTGAGACATCATATATTCCATTAGATGTAATCCCTGAAGTTGTGGATAAGTTGAACGATGGTGATTTTGTTAATGTAATAAGAGGATTCAGAAAAGGGGAGTGGTGTGGGCATGTTGGGCTTATAACAACGAATGCAGACGGTACGGTGAATTTTTTACATTCTACTCCACCAAAGGTTAAAGAACAACCTATCCTGGATTATGTTGAAAAAAATAAAAAATATAATCAGGAAAAAATTGAATGGAATAAAATGGTTGATGAACTGAATAAGAAACCAAAGAAGGAAAAAAAGTGGTGGCAGTTTTGGATGAAAGAGAAAGAACCATTAAAGAAGAGAGCACTCCTTTATGGTTTCAGGTTTTTTAGATTGAGAGAAAATGCACTTGAGAATTTAAAGGAACTTGATGGAGAAGATGCACCTGTTGTAACAGGTCCTTTAGGTTTATTAAAAAAATATCCTGTTAGAAAGTAAAAGAGATTTTTAATACTGTCTAAATAATTCTTCATAAGAACCACCGGTTCTTCTGATAGCAGGAAGTTTTCCTTCGGAAGATGGAGGACCTACAGAAACAATATCACCTGCGCTGATAGTTCCATTTGTGGGATCATAATCGACACCAAAATTATTCATAACGCTTCCAGAACCTATTTCCGCAATATCTCCTCCAAATGATTGTATTCTATCGGGTCCAGCAGAAGATAATCTCCATAAACCTCCAGAAGTACCACCAGCTCCTTTATTACTTCCTACCAAATTGAGGCTTGCTACATCTGCATAATCATAAGTATCGAAGAAAACAAGCGGTGAACCATCGGATGTAGCGACTGTTTCAAAATTGTCGATGGGAACTCTTGAGATGTAACTAATAGGCGTGGTCAAAGGACTTAATCTGACTGTCATTGGTACAATCACTCTGTTGTGAAAATGTCCTTCGCCACTTCTTACAAAATAAATATAGGCTCCGTTATCGATATGATATGCTTCGAGTGCACCAGTAATAGTTCTCATCTGAGCTTTGGTAGCTGTGACTTTTGTTCTAACAGAGCTTTCAAGCATATTGACAATTCCAATCAGTGAAAGGATACTAATGATTGCTACCACAACTAATAATTCAATCAGTGTAAAAGCATATTTTTTCATAATCGATTATTGTAGAAAAGTATTTGATTAAACCATTAAAATAATGTATGAAATATTATGTATTAATTCAATAAAAATATTGAGTCAAAAATAATGAGCGAAGAGAAAGAATATAAATTTGATTGGAAATTTTATTTACTTGCCATTCTATTTATCTTGATTCTGGTTGTTGTTTTTTCTATTGTAAAAAAGAGGATCGAAATTGCAAGAGGTAAAGATGTTCAGAAATTATTAATCAAGTCTAACTTGAGTTCAGACGAAGAACATAGAAAAAGAGCGAAAAATTATGTAAAGGAATTAAGAAAACAGTATAAACTTACACAAAAAGAAACTGAAAGAGCTGAAGAGATCTTTGAAAGAGCTTTTAAGGAAAGAATAGATATATGGATTGAAGACAGGTTAAATGCAAAGCCATCAGTCGATACGGAAAAGAGACAGAAAGAGTCGTGGCAAAAGCATAAGGAAGAATTTAATGATTATTTAGAATCCATTGGAAAACTAAAATAAATTAATTTTAGCTATTT
>CAZYWQ010000360.1:0-3705 GCA_964651675.1 uncultured Candidatus Sumerlaeota bacterium
GCTTTGGCTGGTGGTGGAATTATCGGAAATTATTCTCATTGCTCATTTATGACTCCTGGTACTGGCACTTTCAAACCTTTGGAAGGAGCAAAACCTGCTATTGGTGAGGTGGGTAATTTAGAAAAAGTAAACGAAAATAAAATCGAGGCAATCGTTCGAGAAAGTGACTTACAACAAGTCATTTATTCTGTCCATAAGGTACATCCCTATGAGGAAGTTGCTTATGATGTTTATCCACTTGAAAATAAAGATGAGAGATTTGGTGAAGGAATAAAGGGTGAATTGGATTCACCGGTGAGTGTTGAGGATTTTGTTAAAGTGATAAAGAAGAAATTGAGCTTGGAAAGATTAACAGTCGTTGGCGATTTACCCAAGAAAATTAAAAAAGTAGGTGTGTATACAGGTAGTAGTGAAGGAATTTTGAGGGATAAATCGGTAAGGTCGGTGGAGTTATTAGTCACGGGCGATGTGAAATATCATAGTGCGGTTAAGGCTAAAGAAGAAGGCTTAATAATCATAGATGCGGGACACTATGCAACCGAGAAAGTCGTCTTGCCATATTTGAGAGATATTATTGTAGAGAAACTCAAAGGTAAAATCGCTCCTAATAATGTTTTTTTATCTGCAATTGATGCAAATCCATTCCAAATCGTTTAAGAAATCCATATTATCATAAAAATATGAAAAGATTTTTCGACCATATTGAAGAATATTTAATTCTAATCATTTTATCCTTAATTGCTATCATAACCTTTGTTGGTGTGATATTGCGATATTTTATCAAGGCACCATTGGCTTACATTGAACAGTTGGTGCCGGGTTTATTTGTCTGGTTGACTTTTATTGGATTGGTGTCTGCACTTAAACGCAGGTCTCATCTCGGAATTGCGATTGTCTTGGAGAAATTTCCGAAGATTGCACAACTCGTAATCAAAGTGTTGATTCTGCTTCTTTCCATTATCTTCTTTTGTGTCGTGGGAATTTATGGTTATAAGGTTTTAGTCATCTCTCTTAAGAACAAACAATATATGGCACTGGGAATTCCATCCTGGATTATCAAGCTGGCTATACCTTTTGGTTCACTTCTGTTTATCATCAGGACAGTCCAGATATTTATTAAAGATGTGAAAGATTCAGAATTTTTCCTGAGGGGAAATCATTGAACTGGAATGTTGCCTTAACATTATTCGGAACATTTTTCGTGTTTTTGATTTTAAATTTTCCGATAGCTCTTGCACTCGGTTTATCAAGTATGATAACCATTCTCGCCTTTCAACTTGTTCCGATCCAGCTTATCCCACAATTAATGGAAGGTTCGACATATTCCTGGACGCTTCTGGCAATTCCGCTTTTTATCCTTGCGGGGACTATTATGAGTCATACGGAAATATCAAAGAGGCTTACGAATTTTGCTTCGAAAATTTTCGGGAGTATAGCTGGTGGACTTGGGATTGTGGGAATTATCGCATCGATATTTTTAGCAGGAATTTCAGGTTCAGGACCAGCCGATGTCGCTGCATTAGGCACGATTCTAATTCCTGCGATGATTAAACGGGGTTATGATAAAGGATTCGCATCAGCATTAGTGGCTTCTGGTGGTGGAATCGGCATAATCGTTCCTCCGAGTATTGCACTGGTTATATATGGAGTTGTGGCGGATGTTTCTATCTCAAAACTTTTCATTGCAGGGATTATTCCAGGAATCCTCGTTGGTTTATCATTGATATTTATGATAACTTTCATTTCGAGAAAGAAGGGATTTGTCGAAAGAGAAAAACCAGCATCTTTCAGAGAGATATTGATTTCATTCAAGGAAGCCATCTGGGGATTAATTGCACCGTTAATTATCCTTGGAGGAATTTATGGAGGAATTTTTACTCCGACGGAAGCGGCTTCTGTTGCGGTATTCTATAGTTTGTTTGTCGGATTTGTCATTCATAGAGACCTTAAGTTAAAAGATCTGCCGGAAATATTGATTGAGTCGGGAATTATCTCATCAGTCGTTATGTTTATAGTCATTACAGCTTCTGTTTTTTCGTGGATATTGAACACGCAAGGTATCGCAAAGACATTCGCAACAGGATTGCTGAATTTCTCATCCAACAAAGTCCTCATTTTACTCCTCATCAATCTGGTAATTTTATTAGCGGGGATGATAATGGATGCAATATCGATATTTTATGTATTTTTGCCGATAATTTTGCCTGTGGCGGAAGTTGTTGGTATCGATCCGATTCATTTAGGAGTAATAATGACAGTGAATTTGGCAATCGGACAAATCACACCACCGATTGGAGTCAATCTTTTTGTTGCCTGTGGAATATCGAAGATAGACCTCAAAACCATATCAAAAGCCGTTATCCCGTTCATCCTTGCGGAAGTCACTGCTTTACTAATCATCACATTCATCCCACCACTCTCTACATACTTACCGTCTTTTATGAGATGAATCATTTATGAATAATTTTAATAATCAATTGTTTGTCTAAATACTTATCTTACACTTGACTTTCTAATATCTAATAAACAAAAATTTGAAATGATATTAAAAAGGAATAATGAAATAAACACAGATTAATGCCATTAATTGTTGTCGATTGTATAAAGGTCTATCTTTATGGATATGATTTATGAAGCAATCTTTAAATACAATAAGGATAAGAACGAGCTCCTTCTTACGAGGATACCGCCTGACGATAGTGAAGATACATCTTCGGTAAATTTGAATGAAATTATTGAAATCGAAAAATCGTGCAGGGATTTCGACTATAGAAAATCAAAGAATCTATCCAGGGAAATAGGTGAAAAACTCTTTGATATTATTAATAGTGATAGACAAACACTTACACGAGCTATTAAAAAAGCGGATCAACAAGGTGAACCCCTTCAGCTTTATATAACAACTGATGGTCCAACATCTAATCTTCCTTTTGAACTCATTTACAAGGACACTTTTTTAGCATCCAGCAAATTGCATATCATACACAAGGTTTCGGATTGGGGATGTGATAGAAAACCTGTACCTAAAGATCGACCACTGAAGATGTTGTTTATGGCTTGTTCGCCTGTAAACACCCAACCTGTTTTGGACTTCGAAAAAGAAGAGGATATGATTTTTAAAGTTACAGAAGATTTGCCAATAGATATTGATATTGAGGATACCGGTTCGTTGGAAGGTCTTGGAGAATGTTTGACTCATAATGAATATGACATTGTTCATCTTTCGGGTCACGCAGATATTAATAATGATGGTATCCCTGTTTTTTTGATGGAAGATGAGGAAGGTTTTAAAGTTCAAGTAACACCTTCCGAACTCTGGGAAAAGTTGAATTTGAATCTTCCTCAATTATTGTTTTTGTCTGGTTGTAGAACAGGTGAAACGCCCCAACATTTAGCAGCGGTTTCATTCGCTCAACATCTCGTAATCAATCATAGCTCTATAGTTTTAGGATGGGGATTGCCCGTATCCGATCTTGAGGCGTCTGTAGCTGCTAAAAAGTTGTACACTGAATTAAGTAGGGGTAAAGATATCCTTTTTGCATTACTTCAAACAAGAAGGGAATTGTTTGAAAAATACAAGAAAGATTGGTCAATCCTTCGACTTTTTTCTGATGGTACTCCACTGAATACTCCACTTGTTAAATCAGGGCAAAAGAGAAAACCCACACCGAGAGAACTTAAGCATACTCAATTAAAAGGCAGTCA
>CAZYWQ010000361.1:0-3679 GCA_964651675.1 uncultured Candidatus Sumerlaeota bacterium
CGCTGGAACAAAGATGGGTTTCAAGAACGTCGTATACGAGAATGTTGAGATAGGCGAGGATTGCCAGATAGGTCATAACGTAACTATTTATAAAGGAACAAAGATTGGTAATGAAGTAAGGATTGATGATAATACGGTAATCGGCAAACTTCCCATGAGGGCCTCCGCAAGTGCCATAACCGAAGAAAAAAACCTATTAGCAGCTGTTATTGGTGATCAATGCCTTATAGGATCTCAGGTCGTTATCTATGCGGGCTGTACGATCCAAAATAATATTCTTATTGCTGATCTCTCTTCCATCCGAGAAGATGTTACTATTGGCGAGTATACGATTGTTGGAAGAGGCGTGGTTATTGAGAACAAATGTTCCATTGGAAAGCGTTGCAAATTAGAAACAAATGCTTATATTACGGCTTTGTCGGAGATAGGAGACTTTGTTTTTATTTCTCCTAACGTGACCTTCACTAATGATAATTTTATGGGAAGAACGAAGAAGAGATTCAAGTTTCACAAGGGAGTTACGATTAAAACCGGGGGGAGGGTAGGTGCGAATGCTACTGTTCTTCCTGGGATAACCATTTTTGAGGATGGACTGGTGGCCGCAGGTTCAGTAGTAACGAAAGATGTCCCAGCAAAAAAAATTGTTCTTGGCAACCCTGCCAAGATCTGGAATGATGTTCCCAAAGAGCAACTTCTTGAGAATCAATAGTCATTTTAAATCAAATCAAAATGCCAAAAAAATTACTCAGCATTGTGGGGGCAAGACCGCAGTTCATTAAGGCTGCTGTGCTCTCCAAATTAATAAAAAAAGAAAAAGGAGGTATTCTTGAGGAGAAGATTGTTCATACCGGTCAGCACTATGATAAAAAAATGTCAGCTGATTTTTTTGATGAACTAAACATTCCTTACCCTGATTATCATCTCGGTATCGGCTCCGGCGGACATGGTGAACAGACAGGTAGGATGCTTCTTGAGATAGAAAAGATATTATTAAAGCAGCGTCCCGATATTGTTCTCGTCTATGGGGATACCAATTCAACCCTTGCAGGAGCTCTGGCTGCATCAAAGCTTCATATTCCAGTGGCCCATGTTGAAGCGGGACTTCGAAGTTTTGATAAATGTATGCCTGAAGAAATAAACCGGGTGTTAACAGATCATGTCTCGAGCTTCCTCTTTTGTCCAACAGAGATATCGGTGAGAAATCTTAAGAGAGAGGGAATCGAAGACAGAGTCTTTCTTACGGGTGATGTGATGTTGGACTTGCTGATCAACTTTCAAGATATGATGGATAAATCAGAGATTCTCGGAAAACTTGGGATTACGGAAAAGAACTATTATCTTGTCACGGTCCATCGTGCCGGAAATACCGACAACAGAGAAAGATTGGAAAATATTTTGGGTGGATTGGAAGAGACGAACAAAAAGGTAATCTTTCCACTTCATCCAAGAACAAAGAAAATGCTTGGGAAGAATGATTATCCATTTTTCAATTCTGGAATTTGTTTTATCGATCCGGTCAGCTATATTGATATGCTTACGCTGGAAAAGAATGCTTTAGCTGTTTTAACCGATTCTGGCGGGGTGCAAAAAGAGGCTTACTTCTTTAAGGTTCCGTGCATAACACTGAGAGAAGAGACTGAGTGGCTGGAAACCGTGGAAAGCGGATGGAATGTCTTGGTGGGAACAGATAAGGAGAAGATAAAAGAGGCTTTAAATCATCAAACAGGAACAAATATTTCACATCCTCCTTTTTATGGTGACGGAAAAGCTGGGGAGAAGATTGTTCAGATATTAAATAAAGCAATTTCATCAAAGGTGATCTTTGAGTAAATCAGAACAAATCGTTAAAGACTCTATAATTTTCTCGAGTGGAACCTATTTTTCCTATATATTTAAGATGATTACTAGCATAGTAATCAGAAGATTTCTTAATCCTACTGTTATGGGACTTTTTACAGAACTAATGCTGGTCTTTCAATATGGGAAACTCCATCACTTAGGAATTTTAAGTTCCCTTGATAGAGAAATACCTTATTATAGAGGTAAAGATAATATTGAGAAAATTTCTGAAATAAAGAATCAGGGATTTGCCTTTTGCCTCTTTACTTCCTTTATAGTGGCTACATGCCTATTGTTAGTCTCTGGATATCTAAAATTGATTGAGTTTGATAATAAATTTATTTATGGGTTATCTCTAGTGGCTATCTTAATTATTGCAGAGATAATAGTCTCTTATTATAGGGTTATACTAAGAACACACAATAAATTCTTTTTTCTTACCAAGTTTAATGTCATTTTATCTATTATTGAAGCTATTTGTACAATTATCTTAGTTATTATCTATGGGTTGAAAGGTGTACTTTTAGCACTAATATTGGTAAGCTTTATCGGAAGTGGTTATTTATTCAAATACAGCGGTTTTCGATTCAAATTTAGTTTAAAATTTAAAGCAAAAGAAATAAGCAGGCTTTTTAAAATAGGACTTCCCATAGAGCTCTACTCAATAGTAAGAATGTTTTTTTTAAGTATAGATAAATTCATGATAATCTTTCTCCTCGGAAGAACAGAATTGGGACTCTATTCTATCGGAACGATGGCCTATAATTTTCTGATGCCACTACCCAAGAGTATATACAATGTTATTTTTCCGAAATTTTATGAGGATTACGGCAAGAGTGAAGATATTAATGACATCACTCATTATTTGTTAAAACCAACTATCGTTTTTGCTTATATTTTTCCTATTATAATAGGAGTAATGATAATACTTTTACCTTTGTTGGTTGAATATGTCCTTCCCAAGTATAAATTGGGGTTATTTCCTGCTTATATATTGATTCTGAGCACTTTTTTCTATTCTTTGATATTTATGTGGGGCTATCTGCTTATCGCATTATATAAGCAAATTCGGATGGTTCAGTTTAATATGATGGCAATTGTAATAAGTATATTTTTAAATTATTTATTTGTAAGGATATTCAAGATGGGTCTGAATGGAATTGCTTTTGGAACAACCTTGAGCAATTTCATACTGAGCACAACTTTTATCAGTTATGTATTTTCCTTCTATACAAAAGAAGTTAAAGATCATATAAATCTTCTTCTTAAACTTTATCTGCCTTTGGTATGGGTCCTTATTTCGCTATTACTTTTAAAAATATTTTTTTCTTATAAAAATCAATCAGTAATAATGGACTTTTTTCACGCCTCTTTTTTAATCGGGGGCCTGATCCTGTTTTGTTTTCCGCTTTTATACTATGTGAATAGGGAAACCGGCATTTTAAATATTGCTTTAAAACTTATCAAAGATAAGATAATAGTGACTAGCAGTGTTTAAAGGATTTTAACAGAGGAGCTGGAAAATGGAGAAATACTCTAATTTAGATTTTTGGAAAATAAGATCAGAAAATTATAACAAGCTTCAATGGGCAAACGACAATACTTATTTAGATACTTTTATTAAAGCAGGAAATTTCAAAAAGAATGAACTGGTTATTGATGTAGGAACCGGTACGGGTATCATCGCGCACAACATATCCAATCTTTGTAGAGAGATTATCGGTTTAGATAAGTCCCAGGATATGCTTGAACATTCAAACTGGAATAGCAATAAGTATTTTATAAAAAGGGATATTCTTGATCCAATATTTAAGGAAGAAACATTTGATGTCGTTACAGA
>CAZYWQ010000362.1:0-3653 GCA_964651675.1 uncultured Candidatus Sumerlaeota bacterium
AAGTATGACCTGATCGAACGCCCAATTGGAGAATATGAACACATTGCCGAATACGCTCGTGAAGCGTTTATGCTTTATCTTCGAGGTGATCGTAAAGGCCGAAGTGATGAATTCCCAATAATCGCTCATGAATATCCACTTGTTGCATCATTTCCCAACTACGAATTAATCCACAAGTATAAAGAAGAGCCTTTTTGGTTAAAAACAACAATGGAAAAAGCGAGAGAAAATAAACTTGAACATCTCTTACCTACTTTCGTTAAAAATTCCGAAAAGATACAGACTTTGTGTCGTAAAGAAATGTTAGAAGAAGCCCGTAAATTTCCTGAGCTTGATGGTTACTCGATGTTGCGCTTTACAGATAATGAACAAAAAGTTTCAGGTGTCGTTGATGATTTTTCCGATCCGAAAAATGTCACTGCTGAAGAATTTCTTCGTACAAATGGTGAAACGGTATTATTATGCACCTGGAACAAACGCAGCTTCGCTTTTGGTGAAGAACTACAAGCACTAATAGAAATTTCCCATCACGGTCAAGAATCCTATTCAGCAGATAAATGTGATTGGTGGCTAATGGACGGAGCACAAATTCTCGAAAAGGGGACTTTTAATGATATAAAAGTTGATGCAGTTAATGTCGCCACTGTTGGAGAAATAAAAGTAAAAATACCAAGATTGTATAAACCTGCGAAACTCACATTGCGTACATCATTACCTGATTCAAATCCATTCATCAATAATGAATGGTATTTCTGGGCATTCCCAGATGATTTTGCTATGAGTAAAAATCAAAATGAAATAATCTTATGGGATCCTCAGCAAAGATTAGAAACTTACAAAAGTGCATATCCAGAGATACAATATATAAATGATAAAAACTGGAAAATCACTAAAAGCAATCCCAAATTACTGATTTCGGACTCCTGGCAAGAGGAATTTTATGATTTCCTCAATGATGGCGGTAATATCTGGATTATATCTGATAAAAGTTGGCATTTCCCGGAAGAGATTGGAATCTTCGGATTACATATCACGCATTTTAATCCTGCAGAACAAGCTCCAGTTATCTTTCCTGAGCTCGACGAAATCTGTAATAAATGGCTCACAATATGTTCCAACTCTAAATCACGACATGGAAATAGCGGAACAGTAATTTATCCACATCCTATAATGGACAATTTTCCCAATGAAGGTTTTTGTGATCTTGCATTCTGGTATATGATTTATCGAGCGAAATCATTACAACTCGACCGATTCCCAGAAGGAACTCAACCAATTATTCGGACAATTGACAATTATTATCGTTGTCAGAATAAAGGTTATATCGCTGAACTAAATGTCGGAAAAGGACAAATCTTCATCTCCACTCTCAATACCACAGAACATTTCGAAAGAGATATTGCGACACGCTATATGTTTGATCAAATTCTCCGTTATTTAATGAGTAATAAATTCTATCCTTCGATAAACATCACTAAAGAAGAACTCCGCAAGATGATTGAAGATTTTAAAATAGAGATCGCTGAACGAAAACCACTTACTCACGATGAAATGCCAGCTCGTTACACTACCCGTTGGAAATGGTTATTGAATCCTAACGAATTAATCATTCTCCCAATTTATGAAGCAGAAGGTATCGATAAAAATCAACTTTCTGTGCATTGGGAATACGCTCAGACACAATGGTTTTATAATGCAAAACCATCAGATAAAATTAGCTGGAAGTTTACAAATAGTACAGAGGGAGATTTTTCCTGTGATTTATATTTAGCAAGTCCTCTTACAGATATAACTTTGGAAATACAGATTGATAACAGAGAATCTATTAATATGAAATTTGTAGGTTCGGA
Source organism: uncultured Candidatus Sumerlaeota bacterium (assembly GCA_964651675.1). Taxonomy (GTDB): domain Bacteria; phylum Sumerlaeota; class CAZYWQ01; order CAZYWQ01; family CAZYWQ01; genus CAZYWQ01. Next base: position 1,851 of record CAZYWQ010000362.1, read on the forward strand.
TGGTTTCGAACATTTTGTACCTGTCTCAATCGATCTTAAAAATCTATCAGCGACCGAACATACAATAAATCTGTCAATTCCAAAAGATGCACAAATAAAAGATGGAAAAACAATTCAGATTCGTGATATAGAACTAAGAGCAAAAAGTGCTCAGTAGCTAAGACAATTACATTTGTCTTAAATACATACTTAACAAGGGAGGAATACAATGAGAAAATCATTAATAATTCTTCTTTTACTGATTGCAATCAGTTCAATAGCTTACGCAAGAAGTCTCTATTGGGAACGCATAGATGTTGATGTTAAGGTTCTCGAAAATGGATCACTCGAAATCGTGGAAACTCAAGAATATGTTTTCGATGGAGCCTGGAATGGTGGATATAGAACTTTGAGACCATATGGTTGCGACGATATGAAATTTCTCAGCATAGAAGAAATAACAAATACAGGAGTGATTCAATATTCGAGAGGAAATATTTCCCAATTGCATAAATATCAGGTCAAAAAAAAATTAAACGAAATAGAAATAAAATGGCGATGTCGTAGAACAAGCGATCCTCCCTTTAGAAACACTCATAAAACCTTTAAGATTCACTATATGGTTATAGGTGCAGTTTTTCCACACAAAGACAATGATGAAATATACTGGAAAACAATATTTGAAGATAGACAGGATGTCGTAAAAAATGCAACGACTACAGTAATTTTCCCTGAAGGAGTTGTACTTCAACCCTGGGAAGTTGGAGTAACTTTTTATTGTAAATCACAAAATGCACGCTGGAATCTTCAATCAGATAACTCCATATTTTTTTCAGCAGAAAATGTTCGACCGAAAGAACTTTTCGAAGTACGAATTTCCTTCCCGAAAAATATTTGCAACTACAAATATACTTTGATGAGTTTCTTCAAAAGACGATTAGCACCCAGAGTTCCTGCCGTACTACCCGCCTTAAGCTTTATCATAACATTAATCATAATGATTTATCTTTTTCTAAGATACGGAAGAGATTACGAGATATATGGATCGAGTGCATATTGCCGTGAGCCACCATCAGACTTATCGCCTGCTGTTGCTGGCGCTCTTGTGGATGAAAAAGCTGACAATAAAGAAATTACTGCAACTCTATTCGATCTTGCCCGCAAAGGCATTATTACAATCGAAGAAGCAGAAGAAGGTCAATGGTTGTGGAAAAAGAAAGATTTTATTTTTACTCTGAAAAAATCACTTAATCAGTTAAAACTAACTCCTTACGAAGAAAAAATTTTGAACAGAGTTTTTTCTCGAGATACAAAAGCAGGTTCACAAACAAGTCTTTCCTATCTACGAAATAAATTTTATACAGAACTTCCACGCATTAAGGACAGTATATTCAGCGAGACTGTTCAAAGAAATTTTTTTGATAAAGATCCGAGAAAAGTGACCGGAAAGTACATTGCTATTGCTTTTGCAGGTATACTACCCGGTGCTGCTTTGATTTTCCTTTCTAACTTTTTTGCTGGTTTTTTAATGTTCTGGGGAGCAGGTTTCAGCTCAGGAGGTCTCATCGGTATTATGAGTGCAATAAAAGAGAGAAAACTTACAGTTGATAAAATATTCTTAATGTTGATCTTTGGTGTCCCTGGAATGATTGCATTTATAGCAGGATTGTCGATAGCGATATTATCATGTTATGGTTTTAAAACTCCACCTGTGAAAGGTATGCCAGCATTTTTACCTGAACATTATCGATTCCTATCTGTAGGACTTGGTCTTTCCTTACTCATATCAGGAGTTGTGATTGCCATTTTCGCACAGTTTATGCC
>CAZYWQ010000363.1:0-3638 GCA_964651675.1 uncultured Candidatus Sumerlaeota bacterium
GGATGAGGCAGAGAGTATTATTTCAGAGGCGAAGGAAAAAGCCCGAGATGTGATTGAAAAAGCCGAGAAGAAGGCGCAGCGTGAGGAATCAGCGCGGATTGATAAAGCTAAAAAGGTTGCGGAAGAAGAGTTTAATCGTGAGATAACACTATTTAATCTGGAAGCTCGTAAAAGGATTCTGAAAATCAAGTGCGATGTTATCGATGAGGTTTTTGAGAAGGTTTTGGATAAGATAAATGCACTCGATGATAGGGATTTCAAAAAGATCATTGAGAAGTTTATGCCGAAGACTCAATTTGCGCCCAATTCGGAAATAATCGTCCTTAGTCGTGATAAAGAGAAGGTTGTTTTATGCTTATCTCATATTCTGGGGAATGAAGTTGTAGTTAATTGGAAGGTTGTTGAGAAAGATGATGAGGGAATGAAGGGAGGATGTTTCATTAAGAGCGGTGAGTTTATTTATGATTTGAGTTTGAAGACACTTATTCAGCAAATAAAAAGTGAGTATGAAAATAAAGTCGCTGAAATTTTATTTGGTCAGGATGAACAATGACATTTGGAAGGACAGTATTCGCAACATTTAAGGGTGATGATAAATTTATTTATGCGGTTGCAAGGACAAGAATCCTTGAGACACGCTTGTTGGATAAGGATATTATAGATGATTTGATTGAGGCGAAAAGTATATCCGATATGTATAGGATATTGAGTGATACAGAGTATGCTGAGGTTTTGAAGGAACTTGAAGAAACACCTGATTATGAGAGGGTATTGGACTGGGAATTGCGGCGTGTTAATTATTTAATCTTTAAGGATTCTCCTGAACCTTATTTAACTGATCTTTTTCATTTAAGATACGATTGCCAGAATTTGAAAAAATTATTAAGAGCAAAATTTTTGGAGGAGAGTGTTGATGAGAAAGAACTTTCTCCTTCTGGTTTGATTGAACCTAAAAAGTTGATTGAGTGGATAAAGGAAAATTATTATCGTGATTTGGATGACTGGCTGAAAGAGGCTATAGGAGCCGCAGAGAAATCGTATAAAGAATCGGGAGAATTTGGATCAATCGATACCGAAATTGATAAAACAATGTTTTCCCGTCAACTTCAAGTATCAAAAAATTATCCACATCCATTTTTGGAAAAGTATTTCTCAACCGCTATAGATTTGGCTAATATAAGAACATACTTTCGGATAAAAATGTCGGATGGTTCGATAGATCGATATAAACTCTTTTTTATTCCTGATGGATTCCTTGAGTTTATGTTTTTTCAGGAAGGATGGGATAAATCGTTGCACGAGCAGGATAAACATTTTGGTACGACAGATTATAATCATATTGTTGAAGGATTTTTGTCGGGATATGAAGAGAAGAAATCTTTGATTCCACTCGATAGGTTGTGTGAGAAGCATCTGTTTGATTTGCTTGAAGCGGGATATTTGGTAACATTTGGAATAGAACCGATTATTAATTATCTTTTGAAGAAAGAAACGGAGATTGAGAGACTTCGAGCGATTATGACTTTGAAAAGTGTGAATATAGATTCGGCAACAATAAGAGAAAGGATTGCAGCGAGCTTTGGCTAAGAAGATTGCATTCATTGGAGATTTAGAAACGATAATTGGCTTCAAATCTTTTGGGGCTGATGTGTATGAGGTCTCGAAGAAAGAAGATCTAAGAAAGGTCTTTGATGAAGTTTTGAAAAGTGACTATGGAACGATTTTTATAACGGATTTGGTTGAGGAATGGCTTGGGGAAGATTTGGAGAAACTTGAGAATAAAACGGTTGTATTGACTATACCAAGCTGCAAAACCAGGAAGGATATGGGTTTCAGGAATCTTGAGATTCTTGTGGAGAAATCGATAGGTATTGCGAAATTGTTTGATAAGGTGTAAGAAAAAATAGATTTTGTTTAATGGAAGCAGTGTAAAAAGCATAAGGAGCGATAAGTATGAGTGAGGTCACAGGTGAAATTGTAAAAGTATCCGGACCATTGATAGTAGCAAAAGGGATGTTGGGAGCTAAGATGTATGATGTTGTTCGTGTTAGTGAAATGGGATTAATCGGTGAGATAATCGAATTAAAAGGAGATCTTGCTTCTATACAGGTTTATGAAGATACGGGAGGATTGGGTCCGGGAGAGCCTGTTAATTCTACAGGAGAACCACTGACGATTGAATTGGGTCCTGGATTGATTGAGTCGATATTCGATGGTGTTCAGAGACCTCTGGATAAGATAAAAGATAAAGTGGGTGATTATATCACGAAGGGAGTCAATGTTCCCGGACTTGATAGGGAGAAAAAATGGGATTTTAAACCTATTGCAAAGGTCGGTGATAAGGTTGGCGAAGGAGATTTTTTAGGTGAGGTTAGGGAGACAGTTCTTGTTACTCATAAAATAATGGTTCCGATTGGTTTGTTTGGTGAAGTTGTCGATATAAAAGAGGGTTCATTTACAATTCTTGATTCTGCAGCTAAGATAAAGACGGATAAAGGGGATATTGTTGATGTGCAAATGTTGCAGAAGTGGCCCGTGAGGAAATCGAGACCGTATAAGGAGAGATTTGCGCCTAATGAATTGTTAACTACTGGTCAAAGGGTAATCGATACATTTTTCCCTGTTGCGAAAGGTGGTACAGCCTGCATTCCTGGACCATTTGGAAGTGGAAAAACAGTTGTGCAGCATCAACTTGCGAAATGGGCAGAGGCTCAGATTGTAGTCTATATTGGTTGCGGTGAGAGAGGGAATGAGATGACAGATGTTTTGTTGGAATTCCCAGAATTGAAAGATCCGAAGAGTGGTGAGCCATTGATGAGGCGAACAGTTCTTGTGGCTAATACATCCAATATGCCAGTTGCAGCAAGAGAAGCTTCAATTTATACAGGCATTACAATGGGTGAATATTTCAGGGATATGGGATATAGTGTGGCGTTGATGGCAGATTCGACATCAAGATGGGCTGAGGCATTGAGAGAGATTTCGGGTCGTCTTGAGGAAATGCCCGGTGAAGAAGGGTATCCGGCTTATTTGCCAGCAAAGGCTGCTGAGTTTTATGAAAGAGCTGGTAGAGTCATCTGTCTCGGTTCTGATAGTCGAGAAGGAACATTGTCGGTTATCGGTGCGGTGTCTCCACCAGGTGGTGATTTATCAGATCCTGTTGTTCAAGCCACTTTGAAAGTGGTAAAAGTGTTCTGGGGATTGGATTCAAATCTGGCTTATAAGCGACATTTCCCTGCTATTAATTGGTTGCTAAGTTATTCTTTATATCTCGATTCGTTGAGCGATTATTTTAATAAGATAACGGAGATGGAATGGATGGAAGTAAGGAATGAGGCGATGAGACTGCTTGAACAGGAGGCTGAGCTTCAGGAAATTGTCAGGCTTGTTGGAAAAGATGCATTATCACCGCAGGATCAACTTACACTTGAAGCAGCTAAATCTGTACGAGAGGATTTTTTGCATCAAGTGGCTTTTGATGAGACGGATACTTATACTTCTTTTGAAAAACAGAAACGGATGCTTCTATTGATTTTGAACACACACTCGATTTATAGAAAGGCTCTTGGAAGAGGAGTAGAATTGGAAAAGCTGACTTCGTTGGATGTAAATAGTGAAATAGCAAAGATAAAATATAC
>CAZYWQ010000364.1:0-3635 GCA_964651675.1 uncultured Candidatus Sumerlaeota bacterium
CCCTTTGCAGATTTACTTTTATTTCCAAGTAAATATGAATCATTTGGACTTGTCGCACTCGAAGCCTTAGCCTGCGAAGTACCAGTCATTGGAGCAAATGGAGGAGGACTTCCTGAAATTATTATCGATGGCGAGAATGGATTCCTCTGTACATCTGGTGATTACTGTGAAATGGCTGAAAAAGCAATAATTCTCCTACAAGATGAGAAATTATATGGTAAAATGAGACAAAAATCAAGACAACGGGCTATTAAAATATTTAATCAAGACATCATCATTAAACAATATCTCGATTTGTATAATGAGGTTTTAAATTGAATTAATTTACTTCCCACATTTGCGATATTTTGCCTGTTATCTAAACAAATCTCCTTATCAAACTGCTGAATTTATGTTGACTCACAAGTTGTAATAACTTATTAAATAAAAAATAAAACATTTTTAATGATTTATTAATCTATATTAATAGAAACTATGAAAACTAACGAAAAGGATATAAAAGAAGATAATTTTATTACAGCTCCACCTGGCATAGATGTTAAAAATATAATGACCGAGATTAAAAGTCGGATTGCAGCCAAACAAAAAAATGGAACTTATCTTAAAGGTGACGATGTAGTCCAATTAGAAGAAATCGAAAATAAATTAAAGGATGTTGGCGATTTAAGTAAAAAATTGATTAGATTACATAGTCTTTCGAGTTTAGATTTAGAAGGTGACCCAATCGTATCGCATAGAAAAGTTTGGGGACCTGTCATTAAATTTTTTAAAAAGACAACAAGATTCTGGACAAGAAAGTATACAGATCCGATATTTTTTAAACAAAATAACTTGAATGTTAATATCGTAGATTGTCTGATGGATCTTAGTATAAGATTAAATCAAATAGAAAAAGAAATAAACATCTTAAAACATACAGTAATGAAGAATGAAAAAGAATAACATTTTTACCTCATATTCTCGCTTATTGATAGTCATTATCGTATTATCAATAATTCTATTTTCATATATATCAGCGGATTTTTTATTTGCATCGGACTATGAAATAATAAGCATTTCTTCCACTAACAATTCCCGACCTCAAATCACAATCGATGATTACAATAACGCACATATAGTTTGGCAGGGCGAAGTTGATGGAAAAGAGAGCATATTCTATAGAGAACTAAGAAATGGCAAATGGGATGATATAATAACCGTGGATGATGGCTCTCATAGTAAAAATCGAAATCCATCCATTTTAGTAAATCCAAATTCAAATGTTCATATTTTTTGGTCAGGATTAATCGGAACCAACCTGAGAATTTTTCATTCTTATCGCATTAACAACTATTGGTATAAGGATAGCATACCTGTAGACAATCAGCCAGATCAAGATAATGAATTCCCTGTCGCAACAATGGATAAAGATAAAAATATTCATCTTGTTTGGTTTTCCGGAAACGGAATTAGCGACAGGATCTATTATGCAATAAGTAAAAACGGAATCCATTTTGATATTTACGGTCCTCTCGATGATAATCCCAATAGTTATAACTGGTATCCACAAGTTTTCGATCTGGATCAAATATTACTGACTTATTTCGCATCCATCAATTCAAACTTTTATCTGAAGGCTTTTGAAATCGACAAAACAAATATGCTTTTGCGGAATATCAATAGATACAATCTTGATCCAACTATCGCCAATAAGATTCCTCAATTACTTATGGATAAGAATGATAATATAATTGCCCTATGGTACAATGGATATGATAAAAATGATAGAATTTATATGCTGAACAATAACGAAATTTCCATTATTGACAACAATCCAGATGAAGACAATTTCTTTCCATACGGGAAAATAGATAAAGAAAATAACCTTCACATTGTTTGGTGCTCTGCAAGCCAGACCGAATCAAAAATACTATACACTTGTATCAATAATAATTCTTCAGAAGATAAAGAGATACTAATTGACATCGAAAACAAATATTTCTTCTCCCCTATGGTTGATATAGATTCAACCGGAACACCTCACTGTGTTTGGTATTCAAGTTATTCTGATGGTGGTGATGGTTCAATATACTACAAAAAATTATCAACCGAAGAAATAAATTCTAACACCACTGAATCTTATAGCATACCATTCACACAAGACATAAAATCAGCGCTGGATACCGTTATTACAACCTTAATCAGGGATGAATTACTTTTCTACTACACCTATAATGAATAAGATTATAATATATTGACCACACCTATTGCCCAACCATTTATTAAAATATTGACAACGCACATCCATTTATAAATCATCCGTTTTAATTATCTTTATTAACAGTAACAATGGAAAATGGACTAACATATTACATAAGGAAAATAACATTTTTAATACTATTAATAATTTTGTTATTTACTCCGATGTTCCTCTTTCCAAGAATAAATCTGGATGAACACACTGTCGTGGCGAAAGAGTATTTTATTGTCATTTGCAGTTTCATAATTTATTTTTATTTTATCTTCTACCTAATCTTCACAAAGAAAATCCAATTCACAAAACCAATCTTATTAGTCCTAATTTTCATAATCATAACTTTTTTATCCTCTCTTAATTCAATCAATTTCCAATTCAGTTTTATAAAAGCATTACTTTCATTCTCTCAAATAAGCTGTTTCTTTTTCACTTACTATCTCATCAAAGATATTAAATGTATCAAAAAACTTATTTCAATCTTGATACTATCAGCATTGATTGTGTCGATAATAGGAATCCTGCAATATTTTGGATTAGGTTTGCTTAAATATGAAGTTCCAGAAGAAATAAAGCGTTATAAAATTTTATCGACATTAGGAAATCCTGATTACCTTGCAGGATATATTGCACCACTAACTCTTATTCTAATTTCAATTATGATTGTCGTAAAAAAATCCCTCTATTTATTTATTTTTATGATGTTCACTGGTATCCTTTTATTTACCTTGCTACTCACAGAATCACGAGCAAACTTTATCGGTTTGCTGATTGGTTTCGTAATTATCCTGTTCTTTTTCTATAAGTATAGAAGTGAACTTCCTCTTTTTAAGATATATTCAGCAAAACAAATTAGAATTATAAGCTTTTCAATCCTGATTTTTATTCTGTTAGGTTCAGTCGTTTTTATAGGAATGAATAAAGCTCGTATCGTAAACAGATTGCAGGAATTACTCAGCCTGAAAACCGTTCAGGGACTTAAACAGAGAGGATTATTCTATATTCTCGCAGATGAAATGATAATAAATCATCCCTTCTTAGGTGTTGGTATGGGTATGTACAGAATCGAATACACAAACTATATCGAGAAATTAGCAGAGAATCCTTCCCTGTCTGAATCTTTTAGCAACATACTCCAATCATACACCAATACAATAGCAGAACATACTCATAATGACTTCCTTGAGATTTGGGCAGAAAGAGGCTCTTTTGCATTTTTTATTTTCCTGTACCTTCTTGTTCTGTTTTTCATTAGGCTATGTAATATTATTAGGAAAGAGACTATTCCGCCATCAACTCGATTTTTATCGATTGGACTTTTCAGTGCAATATTATGTTATCTTCTTCACGCTATGGCAAATTTCCCAATGCACTCACCTGAACGAAGCATTTTATTCTGGGT
>CAZYWQ010000365.1:0-3629 GCA_964651675.1 uncultured Candidatus Sumerlaeota bacterium
CTAGCAATGATTTTTGATTTGTATCTACTGGCAATATCAAGCCCTTTATGATAATCTTTTTTACGGAAGATGGGGTGAATTCTCCAGCCAAATCCGTCGGTGATTGTGTAGTTTGTGTTATTTTGTAATGGGAGAATCGAAGGGATATTATTGATTAAGGATTCGTTCTGACTGCAAATGTCACAGAGTTTGGAAATCTGGGAAGAGACAGACATTAATTCTTTTAGTTCAACCGAATTTATCTCTTCGAGTGGAATTTCGGTCATTTTCCCATCTTGATTTTCTGTTGACGATAAAGGACCTCCTCTTCCGTTAAAGGTATCAGAAACAAGGGAACTTTTTTCTACACCTAACATTTTGTAGATGTCATTTAGGCTTATTTTGAAGAGTGTAATTTGTTCCTCAGTTGTTTTTTTGTGGAATAGATATTGTTTTTCTAACTCAGAATATTCTTTTTTTAATTGCGCTATCTTTTCTAAATTATTATCTGGTTCCTTAGACGAAATTTTTATTATTCCAAATAGCGAAATTGCGGCAAATAGAAAGATACAAACGACGCAGAATATAATGGAAAAGAGAGCTATATTTGAGATTCGGAATTGAATACCGTGTCCTTTTGTTGATAGCGGAATAATTGAAACTGTATATTTTCGTTTAATACTCATTTTGATGATCCTTATCTTTAGAGATGATTATTTTGAAATTTTAAAATGAAGATTATCAGAACAAATATTTATTGATTTTATCTGCTTGTGTCAATATTATTTGATATAAAACAATAAGGTTATTTTAAATGGGATATAATGTTTTTGTAACGAGAAAAATACCGAAATGTGGGTTAGATTTGTTAGAAAAGGAATGTGAAGTGGTCGAGGTCAATCCCGAAGATAAAGTGCTTAAAAAAGGGGAGTTAGTGGAAAAGGTCAAGGGAAGAGACGGAATATTATGTCTGCTTACGGATAAGATAGATGCGGATGTAATTGAGGCTGCAAAAGGTGCAAAGGGTTTTGCGAATTATGCTGTTGGATATGATAATATTGATGTTAAATCAGCAACGAAATATGGAATGATAGTTACGAATACCCCTGGAGTATTAACGGATGCGACTGCTGATTTATCGTGGGCATTACTTTTTTCGGTGGCAAGGCGTATTGTGGAGGCGGACAAATTTGTTCGGAATAAAAAGTTCGAAAGTTGGATGCCTCTCGGATTTTTAGGTACTGATATTAAGGGAAAAACTTTGGGAATCATAGGTGCTGGTAGAATTGGAACGGCTATGGCATCGCGGTCTATCGGTTTCAAGATGAAGGTTATTTATTTTGATCCACAGGATAATAAGACGCTTGAGAAGGAATTAGGTGCTAAAAAAGTGAGTCTTGATACGCTTTTAAGAGAGTCTGATTTTATCTCTCTTCATATCCCGTTACAGGATGATACCTACCATTTGATCTCGGAGAAAGAATTTGGTATAATGAAACCAAATGTCATATTGATTAATACATCAAGAGGATCTGTCATAAATGAAATTGACCTTGTAAGGGCATTGAATAATAAACGGATTGCGGGTGCTGGATTGGATGTATATGAAAATGAGCCTCAGTTGACTACAGGATTAGAAAAGCTGGACAATGTGGTTCTGTTGCCGCATATAGGAAGTGCTACTGTCGAAACAAGGAGTAAAATGGCATTAATGGCAGCAGAAAATTTAATCAAGATATTAAAAGGTGAAATTCCGCCTAATCTTGTTAATCCTGAAGTGTTGGAGAAGTTAAATAGTTGAGTTTTAAGATAAATTAAGAAGAGTAAATCAAACAGGAGATGATAAAATGGCTACAAAAATCAAAGTTGGAGTTTTTTCGCCAAATGATCCAAGACCGTGGGTCAGAAAAGAAAACATCGATTTAATGCTGAAGCATGAGGCATCGTTAATTAATGCCTTGAAGCGAAAAGGCATTATTGTTATTCGTGGCGGAGATGGATTCCCGAAGCAAGATCAGATTGCCTGGAATACACAACTTGTTATGAAGCACATTGAAAAGATTGTCAAAGAGAAACCCGATGTTCTTATCATTAATGAAGGCTCCTGGACATTTCCGTATGATTCGATCGATGCTGTGAAGTATTATATGAAAGAGATGGGAGATATAGCCCGAGTTATTATATTTTCATATAAAGATACGCAAGTCCCGGGACTGGTAGCGGGAATGGCTGCTGGAGGTGGTCTGAAAAGAATAGGTATTCCATTTTCTACTTGTTATGGTATAATAGATAAAGACCCTTTGACATTGAATAATCTTCTGGCATTGATTTCTTTTTATAAGCGTCGTGCAGATGCTTCCGAATTGGCTAAGAAGGCGATTAAGAAGTTACCGAAACAGAAATATCTCGCTCTTGGAGGAATGTCTCTGAAAATGTCAACTACTACTGCTGATGTTGATCAATGGCAGAAGTTATTTGGGATTTCTTATGAGGCACTTGATCAATCGGTTTTGATTGATAGGGCTTTAAAGATGGTTAAGTGGACTGGGAAACCTGGTGAAGGTGAATATTCCATCAAGGATAAGAGAGTAAAAGAAGCGATTGATTACATATATGGCAAAAAGCATGGTACATTTGATTTTTCACGGAGTAAACTTAAATCGATCCATAAATTTGTTTTGCAGATGTCTCTTTATTATGCGGCATTAGACCTTTATAAAGAGTACGGTATTACATTTGGAGGTATTAAATGTCAGGATGAAGTGAGTGCTACTTATTGTACTGCCTGCATTGCAACAACTTTTTTGAACAATGACATCGGACCTGATGGAAAACCGAAGAAAATTTATCCGGTTGCTTGTGAGAATGATATGGATTCGTCATTAACACAGCTCTGGTTGTATTTGCTTTCAGGGAAGCCGGCAGGATTCGGTGATTTCAGAGATGTGGAAGATGGGAAGTTGGCAATTGTGAATTGTGGACAGCATCCGCCATATTTCTTTGGATCGCCAAAGGATGATTCAGTTAAGAAATTGGACAAGGTTGAGTATATGGGACAGGAGATATTTTACGATGCAGGTGGAAGTTCAGTGAGAGGAAGAACGCCTGGTGGAGAGATAATGACAGTGGCAAGATTAGGTAGAGAAAATCTCAGATATTATATGGTTGCGACCATTATCGAGACGGTTGATGTATCAAAGAATCGTCACAAAAAATACGATTATTCCTGGCCCATAATTTATGGTAAACTTCCGATTCCTGATGAGACAATAATCAACATTTGGCCCTGCAATCATCTTGGATTTGCTTATGGTGACTATACACCGCATCTTGCCGAAATGGCTCATAGACTCGACATCGGCTTCAGAATCTATGATGCGGATGGTAAAGAATATTATAAGGCTTCGTAGGTGCCATATTGTATTGTTTGTAGTTTCAACTAAATATAGCCACGAAATAACACAAAATCACACGAAATGAGAATATGTAAGGAACAGTCGCGACTATTCCCCACAAGTGACTTTTACGCATTTGTCATATTCTCCTTGATTATCTTCGTTAGTTTTTCTCCTCTTTTTTCAAGGATATCGTTCTTAGATATCTCTACCAACTCATCAATAATATCCTGTTTGAGTACTTCCTGAACACCA
>CAZYWQ010000366.1:0-2286 GCA_964651675.1 uncultured Candidatus Sumerlaeota bacterium
AACATGATCTGGGACGAGAAAAGTTTATCGAGAAGGTTTGGGAATGGAAAGGACTTCATGGCGGAACGATTATCAGTCAACTCAAAAGACTTGGATGTTCCTGCGATTGGGATAGAGAAAGATTTACATTTGATGAAGGTCTATCGAAGGCTGTCAGGGAAGTATTTTGCAGATTGTATGAAGATGATTTAATTTATCGTGGGACATATATTGTCAATTGGTGTCCACGATGCAGAACCGCTCTTTCTGATGATGAGGTCGAACATCCTGAGGAAGATGTAAAAACAAATTTATGGTATATTAAATATCCTGTTAAGGATTCGGATGAGTATGTTGTGGTTGCGACTACTCGACCTGAAACAATGCTCGGAGATACAGCAGTTGCGATGAATCCTAAAGATGAGCGTTATCAACACCTACAGGATAAAATTGCTATTTTACCTCTTCTAAATCGGGAATTAAAAATCATTGTAGATGATTATGTTGATAGAGAATTTGGAACAGGTCTTGTAAAAATAACACCTGCTCATGATCCGAATGACTTTTTAATTGGTCGTAGACATAACCTCGAAGAAATAAATGTTATGACACCTGATGGCAAGATTAACGAAAATGGTGGTCCTTATGCAGGATTAGATAGGTTTGAAGCGAGAGATAAAGTGGTAGCAGATTTAAAGGCTCAGGGATTGATTGAAAAAATCACCGATCATCATTACTCACCCGGCAGATGTTATCGTTGTGATACTATAGTAGAGCCTTATTTATCTGAACAATGGTTCGTCAAGATGAAGCCTTTAGCAGAAAAGGGAATTGAAGTAGTAGAAAATGGCAAGGTGAGATTTATCCCCAAGAATTGGGAAACAATTTATTTTAATTGGATGTATAATGTGCGTGATTGGTGTATATCGAGACAGTTGTGGTGGGGACATAGAATCCCTGTCTGGTACTGTCAGGGATGTGATAAGACCATCGTATCACGAGAGGATATTCAAGAGTGTCCACATTGTAAAAGTGCTGAGATCAAACAGGATGAAGATGTACTCGACACTTGGTTTTCATCGGCACTCTGGCCCTTTTCTACACTTGGATGGCCCCTGAAGACAAAAGACCTCGAAGTCTTTTATCCTACATCAACTCTGGTGACAGCTCACGAGATAATTTTCTTCTGGGTTGCTCGGATGATAATGATGGGCTTGAAATTTATGGGCGATATTCCGTTTTCTGATGTCTTCATCAATCCGATTGTTTGTGATGAACACGGAAAAAAACAAAGTAAATCACTCGGTAATGCTATTGATCCAATTGATATGATTGAACAGTATGGCACGGATTCATTGCGATTTACATTCTGTGCCTTGTGTGCACAGGTGAAAAGTCTGAATATGTCCATTAAGCGAATAGAAGGATACAGGAACTTCACAAACAAAATCTGGAATGCGGCAAGAATGATTTTTATGCATACAGAATCTCTCGAATTTGAAGATTTTAACAGTAACTTCAAAGAAGAAAATCTAACTCTTGCAGATAAGTGGATACTGCATAGATATAATCAGATTATTGATAAAGTAAATGATGGTCTCGAAAATTATTATTTCAATGAAGTGGCAAATACACTCTATCATTTTTTCTGGCATGAGTTCTGTGATTGGTATCTGGAACTTGTGAAATCAAGACTGTTTGAGAAAGATCCTTCGATTCCTGAAGATAAAAAAATAGAATCGAAAGCAACCGGGCAAATTATTTTGTTAGAGATTCTGGAAGGCACAATGAGATTGCTTCATCCGATTATGCCTTTTGTTACTGAAGAAATCTGGCAACGAATAAAAAATTATTGGGGAAAGGATAAAACATTTTCTGAAAAACTAAAGAGTTTGAATTCGTCATCGATTATGGTTTCTCAATGGCTTAGGAAAATGAAAATTCCTGATTATTCAAATGTTGTTAATGAAATGGAGTTTATTCAAAATATTATCTATACAATTCGCAACATAAGGGGAGAAATGGATATTCCACCATCCCAAAAGGTTAATGTTTATCTTGAGATTAATGATAAAAATAAATTTGAGATATTGAAGAGAAATGAATATTATTTATCTTCCTTAGTTCAGATCAAAAATATCGACATATTAACTAAACCTAAAAAATATCCTGAACCAAATTCGATTGGTGTATGTGAAAAAGTGAAGATAATAATTCCGATGCCAGAGGAATTGGTTGAGAAAGAAAAAATGCGATTAGAAAAAGAATTGAAGAATTTAGTTGCTGAAGAACAACGGATTGAATCAA
>CAZYWQ010000366.1:2296-3629 GCA_964651675.1 uncultured Candidatus Sumerlaeota bacterium
AAACTAAATAATGAAAAATTTCTGAAGAAAGCGCCCGAAAATGTTGTTGCTAAAGAAAAACATAAACTCAAAGAGATAACAGATAAATTAACTATCATTAAGGGGAAATTGGAAAAGATTAAATAGTATGACAATCAAAATATTTTAGTAAATAACTCTACCTATTTTAATTGTATGAACCTCAATTATTGAATTTGAATACTTCACAAAATACTTTAAATCTATGATTATAACTCACCTGTTATCAATCATATATGGTACTATAAAATTCTATTGAATTTGAGTGAAAAATTTTTTATCATTATTACTTGACAGATTAGCAAGATACATTAAAGTTACGATGTACAAAGTTCAAAATTTAATATTAGAAAACCAAAAATTATGTACAGTGCAATGATTCTAATAAATAATTTTACAACAGCCCCTTCAAGGGGCAAAAATTACTAATATGAATTATAGGAACTTCACTTAGCAATATCTTATTCTTTTATCATCTCAAATATATTGGAAGGAGAGAGCTATGAAGATATCAAAACGAATAAGTCAAGTCGCACCTTCTTTAACTCTTGCTATTAGCGCCAAAGCAAAAGCAATGAAAAAAGAAGGTAAAGGTATGGAGGTAGTCCACCTCGAAATAGGTGAGCCTGATTTTGATACACCTGACCATATCAAAGAAGTAGCTATAAAAAGTATTAAAGATGGTTTTACAAAATATACTCCTGCTTCTGGAACACAAGAAATGAAAGAAGCTGTATGTAAGAAGTTTGAGAGGGATAATAATCTCAAATATAGTCCTTCACAAGTTCTGATCTCTTGTGGAGCAAAACATTCTGTATTCAATATAGTTCAGGTAATATGCAATGATGGTGATGAGGTTATCATTCCGGCTCCTTATTGGTTAAGCTATCCAGAAATGGTAACCTTAGCAGGTGGAAAATCAGTTATTATCGAAACCTCTATCGAAAACGAATATAAATTCACTATCGACCAATTGAAAAATGCAATAACCGATAAAACCGTAGGTCTTATATTCAACAGTCCGAGTAATCCGACTGGTTCAATTTATTCACCTGATGAAATCAAAGAAATAGCCAAGTTTCTCGAAGACAAAGATATTATTGTGATATCCGATGAAATCTATGAAAGCCTGATTTACGATGATGCACAGCATTATAGCATTGCGAAATACAGTGAAAAAATGAAATCCAAAACTGTTGTAATCAATGGTGTTTCAAAAACTTACTCGATGACAGGTAGGAGAATTGGTTATGCTGCTGGACCAGAACAGATAATTAAACCGGCTTCGAATATGCAAAGTCATTCAACATCGAAT
>CAZYWQ010000367.1:0-2976 GCA_964651675.1 uncultured Candidatus Sumerlaeota bacterium
TATTAATATTAATAAATTTATTGCACAGAGTTATTATAGAATCGAGAAGTTTCCCCAAGCACAAAAATGTTTGGAGACTTATCTTGAGGACAATCCGAAGGATACTGAAGCTAAAAAGCTTTTAGATGAAATAAATAAGAAGCTGGAAAAAAAGTAGAGATTTTTAGGAAATTTGGTAGTTTTGTAGGGAAGGCAAGGTATGTCGGGAAGATACATTGTTACAGGTGTTGCCGGTTTTGTTGGTTCTCATATTGCCGAGAGATTGATCAAAGATGGACATCAAGTAATCGGGATTGATTGTTTTACGGATTATTATTCCCAATCGATTAAAGAGAAGAATTTAGAGGGATTAAAAAAATCAGATAAATTCAAATTAATTCATAAAGATATTTCTGAAGTAAATTTCGATGAGATATTAAAGGATGTAAAAGGGATATTTCATGAAGCAGCACAGGCAGGTGTGAGAGCCAGTTGGGGTAAAGACTTTCAGATTTATTGTGACAATAACATTTTAGCCACACAAAGACTCCTCGAATCGATTAAGGACAAAGATATTAAATTAGTTTATGCTTCTTCATCTTCGGTTTATGGTGATACAGACAAGATTCCAATGGAAGAGGATGATAGATTAAAACCGATTTCGCCTTATGGAGTTTCAAAATTAGCTGCCGAGAATCTATGTTTTTTATATTATAAAAATTTTGGAATCGATACGATATCATTGAGGTATTTTACCGTTTATGGTCCAAGACAGAGGCCTGATATGGCTTTTCATAGAATAATAAAATCAGGAATCTTAGAAAAGGAGTTTATTCTGTACGGAGATGGTTCTCAAACAAGGGATTTTACCTATATTGATGATATAGTTGAGGCTAATATTAGTGCTTTTAATAATGGGAAATCAGGTGAGGTATATAATATTGGTGGTGGACACAGAATAGATATGAATTCAGTGATTGAGCATATTTCTGACATTGTGGGAAATAAAGTGAAAGTGAAGAAAATCGAGGATCAAAAAGGTGATGTTAGACACACTTTTTCGAATACGACTAAGGCACAAGGGGATTTTGACTATAGACCAAAATTTGATCTTGCAGAAGGTTTGAGGAGAGAGTTTGAGTGGATGAAAACCAATTTAGATTTGTTAGTATAGTCAATGTTAAAAAGCGACCTAAATAAAAAATTAGATGTGGTAATTTTATCATTATTATTGATGTTTGTTATTTTGATATCCGCTTTTATAGCCCTCCTGAAAATCGAATTTTTATTATTCTTTTTTGGTTCCATTGTGGTTGGTATTTGGTTGGTGTTAATATTTCTGAATCCCTTTTTGGGTGTAGTAACGCTGTTTGCGATGTTCCCCTTCAAATTTGAGTTTTATATAAGCAATACTTTTATTTCAACCAATGAGCTTCTTGTTTTCTATATGTTATTCGTGATGGTTTTCCGAGGTTTATTCTTAGGCAAAAAACTCCCTCAATTCACAAAATATCATATATTATTTCTGATATTTGTGTTTTTTATAGCATTTTCTGTTTTGCATTCGGTTAATAAGGAAGAGACAGTCAAGGGAATATTACGATATATTGGTTATTTATTATTGTTTATCGTTGTTCTCAGATATGCAGATTCTATTAAGAGAATAAAGATATTATTAATAACATTAATTGCTGTGCATATATTGTTATCTCTTTATGGATTTTATCAGGTTAAAACGATAAAGGTGTTTGAGTGGTTTGGAATAAATATTTTTAGATTAAAGGCAGTCTATGATAATCCCAATAATTTTGCTATTGTCATAGAATATCTGATACCTATTACTATTGGATTATACTGGGGAGGAGTTATAAAAAAGAAGTTTCTGGCGTATTTACTTCTGGCTATATTTTTTATCGCAATTATTTTCACTCAAACACGCACTTCCTGGATAGCAATTGCATTTGTGGTCATTTTTATGTTGTATCAAAGATACAAAGGAAAGGTACTGCTTATATTTCCGATAATGGTTTTGGTTCTTCTTTTACTGATTCCAATATATCCTGATTTTGTAAAACAGAGAGCTGAGACAATATTTGATCCAAATTATACAGCTAACAAAGGAAGAATTGTTCTGTTCAAAACCGCTTATAATATGTTTAAAGATTATTGGCTTTTTGGGACAGGTTTTGGGAATAGCGATAATGTTTTTGATAAATACAGGTTGCCGGGTGTTCCACATAATATTAGGGATATTCATAATATGTATATGGTTGTGATAGTTGAGATCGGGATTATAGGAGGAATGTTTTTTCTTCTATTTTTTATTCTTTCTTATATAGATATTATGAAAGTGTATAAAAAGGTAGATGATAAAGAGCTGAAATATATAGCCTTAGGTATTGGAAGTGGATTATTGTGTGTAGGTATTCATTTGTTGAATGATCATGTGTTCAATGATGTTCGGGTGGAATGGCTGTTTTGGGGAATGCTCGGAGTTATCTCTTCTTTTAATAGGATTATTCGGACTAAAACATTATGATTGAATAGAATATTATTCTTTTTGTTTTAATATAAATAATTGATTTGCTCCTCCTAAGAACCGTTTGTATCTGTGAATAGAGAAACCTGCTTCTTGAACTATTTGACTCATAATTTTATAGTCTATTAATTTTTCATGATCATCTTTGGCTTCCTGACTAAATATTTTTATTTTTGCGCCCAATGAATGAATCCAATCGAATAATGGATGGGGAGTTGTTAAAACAATCAAACCATTTGTGGTCAGTAGATTTTTAAAATTATTTAATAATCCCACAGGGTCAGAGATGTGTTCAATGACAGCCAATAAAACTATTGTGTTAAATTTTTTGTCTTGGGGGATCTGGGTTGAGAAATGGAATTTGGGATGTTTATTCTTAGCAATTTCGATTGAAGATGGATCAATATCTACTCCCCAATAGTTTTCAGGATCACAGAATTTTGTGAGTTCTCCAACTC
>CAZYWQ010000367.1:2986-3628 GCA_964651675.1 uncultured Candidatus Sumerlaeota bacterium
AACTCCACAACCGAAATCAAGCACATTACCTTTAATATAAGGATGTACCACTTTCATTCTTTTCTTTCTTAAAAAGTTTGAGAGAAGTGCATTTGCTTGATCACCCATTTTTCTATCCAATACATTCTTTTTAAGTAGAAGAGTATTTTGTAACTCGCTTCATTTCAGAAATGGTATTTGAATTTTTCTACTCTTGAGTTTTATCTTTATCCTCTTTTTTTGCATATTCAATTTTTCTAAGTTTATAAACTATATTTTCAAGAAATTTGCGGTTTGATGCAATTAAATCTGTTACTAATCCGAGAATGAGTACATTGAATCCAATGATAAGTAATACCGCAGTTAATATAAGAGATTGAATATGTCCTCGTCCATCTCCAACAATGATTAGATAGTATAAAAATCTTACGCCTAATAAGAACCCGATTCCAAATATAATTGTTCCGATAGCTGTAAAGATTGAAAGAGGTTTATAAAGTAAATAAGCCCGTAGTATTCCGCCCATAGATTTGAAAATATAGTGCCAGATGGATTTCATTAATCGTGATTCGCGAAAGTTTTCATTTACCTCGATGGGAATATGAGTAATAGCTATTCCACTTCTACCAGCTTGAATAATTGTCTCTAATGTATATGTATATT
>CAZYWQ010000368.1:0-3622 GCA_964651675.1 uncultured Candidatus Sumerlaeota bacterium
GCTTTACTCTCCAACCTGGATGGCAAAATTATTAATGAGTATTCATTCCCATTTATAGATAAAACCTGTCCCCTAACTGATCTTAGAAAATCAATAAGTAAAATTCTTTCAAAACATAAAGATAAACAAGATAAGATACTCGGTATTGGGATAGCCTCTCCTGGGATAACAAATTCCGAAAAGGGAGAAATCATCCATAATGAATATTTTCGATGGAAAAATATTCCTATAACGAAACACTTAATAGAAGAGTTTGATATTCCCGTATACATTGAAAATGATGCTAATGCGGCTGCACTCGGAGAACTCTACTTTAATAACGAATTAAATACTGATACTTTTATATACATTCTTATCCACGAATCCTTAGGAGAAAAATTTAACTTAATCGGAATTGGATGTGGAATTGTAATAGGTAACGAAATTTTTCATGGAAACAATTGGCAAGCAGGAGAAATTCATCAATCCATTAATTTTCTTCTACGAAGTTATTTAAAAAGAAAACCATTCAAAAATTTCTATAAGCAGGTAAAAGGAGCCATAACTTTTTCTAAACTGCTTAATATGGCTAAAAATAATAATGAGCAGGCTCTAAAGATACAAACTCTTGTTGCAACAGAAATCGGAAAAATCATTGCCAATGTTGTTAACCTCTTCGATCCAGGTGCAGTTGTTATCGGAGGATATGTCAATTCAGTGGATCAGACATTCCACGACCATTTATTAAAATCGTATAACAAAAATCATTCTTCGACTCGATTGGAAACAAGGATCTTATACTCTAAATTCGGAAAAGAATCAATTCTTATGGGTGCATTGGCAGTCGTTCTTAAGGAAATATTCATTTCTACAAAGACAAAACAATCTCTACTTTTTAAATAGAGCAAACTCTCTTTTTTCTTTTATTAATCCCTTTGTAACTTACCTAAAAGGAGAAGTTTATGGTGAACATAAGATGCTTTGAAGGGAAGGATACAAAAGAATTAATTAATTTATGGAACAAATCCTTACCTTTGGATGCTATCACTCTTAACATTTTTGAGCGAAAAATTATCCTCGATATAAATAGAGAAAAAGAAGGTTTTCTTATAGCTGAAAAGGATGGGACACTTGTCGGATTCATAATTTGTCTTGTGTATCGAAGAGCTATAAGTACAGAACCAATCGATGCCTTAAGAGGATTTATCATAGCAATGGCTGTTCATCCTGATTACAGAAGACAGGGTATTGGTTCGAATCTACTTACAAAAGCAATGGAATTCTTCCAGGCACGAAATAGAAAAGTAATTACAATAGCTCCTTATCCATCGAACTACATTGTCCCCGGAATTGACAAAGATAACTACAAAGAAGGAATTAAACTCTTTCAAAAATTTGGATTTGAAGAATATTATGAAGCAATTTCGATGGATGGCATAATTACAAAATTTGAGATTCCTGATAAAGTTAAGCAAAAAGAAAAAGAACTCAGAGAAAAAGGAATAATTATTCGTCAATATGAACGAAGTGATTTATTTGATTACATCAAATTTTTAGACGAACAGATGCCCAAGCCCTGGCTTGAAGATGCACGCCGAAATCTTATTGCATTAACTTACGGAAACTTCGAAGAAGATGCTATCTTCCTTGCCTTACAAAACGAAAAAATAATCGGTTATTGTCAATATGAAAGAGAACATTTCGGACCATTCGGAGTGATTGATGAATTCCAGGGACAAGGAGTAGGTTCTGTTTTGCTTGCGAAAACACTCTATCAAATGCGAAAAAAAGGACTCCATTCAGCCTGGGTATTATGGACAGGTGAACAGGCAGCAAAAGGTGTCTACGCACGCCTCGGAATGACTATTACAAGACGCTTCGCTATTATGAAAAAGGAATTGTAACTTAAAAAATTATACCATCAAACCTTAGTCAAAAAAGAAATTTGCATCCTGGGGAATATCTGACTTTATTTTTGGCGAAACTTTATATTTCTTACTATCAATAATTGCAATAACCTCATTAGCATTCTCTTTATTAACCTTTAAACTTAATTCCTTTGTTTCATTTTTCTCGGATTCTAATATTGTGACTGTGCAATAATCTTCATATTTATCACCCAACTCTTCCTTAAATTCAGTTATATATTCAAGTTCACCCAACTTCCATAAAATACTCATTACTTTCATAGCATTTGCCGTCTTATTCTCCTCAGAAGCGACTATCCACTTGGAATCCTTCTGCTCCAAATTTATTTCTTTTTCTTTTGTACTAATCTTCAATTGCTGAACATCCGAAGGATTAAATTTTAATAAGCGCTTGTCCATAACATCATCTGAACTCTTATTAAACTTACCTAAAACTTCTTTATTTAACAACACAACTTCATCAATTTTATCATACTTTGCATACACCTTACTCAAATCCATTGCAATATTACCAATCTTCAATACATTGGATTCACTCGGTGCTTCCTTACCTTCATCATCTTCCGATTTCATCGTATAAACTTGTATTTCAATATCAGGTTTATCGAGACCAGAATCCTCGATTTCATCTATTTGCTTACCAGTGAATTCACCAACCTTTAATCCTTTTATTTCATACAGCATATCAGTGACTTTCGAATCTTGAGCCTCTTTATTATCAAGATTTGTTAATAACCATTTATCATCCTTTTTGTTAGCATCGATTAAACCTTTCGGTGATTTAACAACTACTCTTTCTACATTATCCACTTGAAAATCGAACAAGGTTTTATCTCTCACTTTCGTCAAACTCGCACTCAATTCGGTTACCAGTGCCTCTTCCACTTCGAATATTTGATTCGAAGAATCAAGTTTAGCATAATAATTCTGAGTTTCTTGATCGATGTTTCCAATCAACAGTTTATACTGAGAATTATCATTCTTCGTAAGCTCAAGCTCCACTATTGGAGTATCCAGACCGTATTGCTTAAAATCGACTTCTTCTTCAGTTTCTTCATCTGGCTCAACAAACTTTCGGATTTTTGACGAATTTATTTTTCTAATAATGTCTTCAATCGCAGTTCTATCCCCTTTATATTCGCCGGGTTTCGTAATATTCCAGATTCTATCCTTTTCTTCTTGTTCACATACAATCTCACCGGCAGAACTAACCAAACTCATACGCTTCACATCCTCAGGAACAATCGCGATAATTGTCTTATCTCTTAAATCATAAAGACTCTTATCGATTGCATTCTTTATCATTTCATCAACCACAAACACACTTTTCTCATTATCGATCTTTGCATAGATTTCAAAAGGAACAGATGTCTTTTCCCCAAACAACAATCGCATTGGAGAATCTGTCTTATCCGATTTAAACTCAATAAATGCTGCATCCTCTCCAAAACCATATTCACTCAATTTATCACCTACATCCGTCAACGATTTCTTCCGCATTCCACCTATTATAGCCGTCAACATCGATGAAATCGCATCATTATCGGCTTTCGTGTATATCGGACTTATCAACATCCATTTATCTTCTTCCTTCTTTATCTCCGCTTCTAATTCATCATTTTTAATCACAATACCAACAATATCCTTTTGTGGAAAAGGAATGATTCTTTTCTCTAATTCAATTTCCGTCATGTCACACTCTCCCTAGTAATTGA
>CAZYWQ010000369.1:0-3611 GCA_964651675.1 uncultured Candidatus Sumerlaeota bacterium
CAGATACATAAATTATTCTTGTATCCTGATAGTTGCTGAGCGCCTGATTGTTTCTAATATTTGCTATCACTTTTTGTTGATGAAGGTTCCAGTTTTTCCAGTGGTCGGAGATTCCAAAAATCGAAATAATCATTAATGCTATTATTAGGGTTTTTATTATTTTTAAAGATGGCATCATAATTATTAGATAGGCCAACAATAGTGACCCATAAATAGTTGTCCTATTACCAAGATTAAAGGCTAACTGAGGATATCGGCCTGTAACAGCAAACATCAAAAAAGAAACTATTAAAAGTGCCATAAAGCTTATGATAAGTTTTATATCGAATCCTTTACTCATTCCCATGCCTGTTTTATAGAAAATGAATATAAGCATTATTATGAATAAAATTGATATAGCTGATAGCTGGGAAAAAGAATAATATATCTTCATCCACATTGAGGGACCCAGTGTGGAATCAATAAATGTTAATATTTGCAATAAGAATTGTTTTATCCCAGTATAAACATCCAGCTTTTCAATTATTCTGGGGTTGCCTATCTTTAAAATCATATTTACAGTAATAAAATACAATGAGTAGATAATATTAGGAACAACTATCACTGCACTTTTTTTAAACTCTTTGTTTAATACAAATAAAATAAACAAAGCTACCGCAATTGGTGCGGATCCATACGATAGGAAGGACGCAATCAACGCAAATAAAAAAGCCAGTTTTATTCTGTTATTATGTGCCAGATAAAATGAGTAAAGATATAAGCAAAATGATAAGGTTAAGTAGTAGGCTAGAAAGTAATATGTTGTTGAATCATGTGAAGGGAAAAAAATAAATAGAAATGAAACCCAAAGCGCTGCAAACCTGTCTGTATATATCTCAAAGAACTTAACTGCAAAATAAAAGCACATAATTATATATATTATCTTTAATATATCTACGATAAGCAGATTGTCCAGTTTAAAAAAGTAATACCATATGAAAAGAATGAAATGCTCAGCTGGAGTATCAATGAAAATAAAATCCTTCGTAGGAAAAAATATATCTTGCAGGCTTTTATCCTTTATCTTGGTAATAATATAAAATTCATCTGAAACAATACCTGTGTTTACTAAAAGATAGATAAAAATAATACAAAAAAGAAAGAATAATGCTGATTTGTTATTTTCTATTTGTTTTAATAATTTATTAATTAACTCTGTTGGCTTCATTTAATCATAAATATATTTAAACTAATTTATTGATTATTTTTTTTAACATCCTTATTTAAATCTGATCTCTTTTCTATAAAGTATAAAGGCCTTTTACGTGTCTCTTCTAAATTATGCCAGATATACTCTCCTATTATGCCAAACATTATCATCTGGATTCCACCTAAAAGAAGAATTGCAAGTAGAATTAAGGACAATATATCCAGACTATTTCCTGAAATAAAGCTAATTATTTTATACATGCTGTATATTAAAGCAAGAATTGTGACAATAATCCCGATAATTGATATTAGCTTTAAGGGAAATCTGGAAAATGCTATAATCCATTCTTTAGCCATACATATACGTTTTCTGAAGTTCCATTTAGACCTGCCATGTCTTCTCATCCGCCGATCATACTCCACAAAATCCTGAGTAAATCCAATCCAGTTAAGAAGACCAAAAAGATTTGTATTCCGCTCTGAATAACTATCAAGAGCATCAACGACAACTCTATCTAGCAAAAAGAAATCTGCCCTTGACTGATCTACCACACTGTTTTTATCCCCTTTTACCCAGCTCAAAATTCGGTAAAATACTTTTGCCAGATTTCTATACCACCATGATTCATTTTTTCTATTTTTCCTAAGTGCCCAAACTATTTTTGTATCTTCTTTCCACTTTTTTATCATCTCTGGAAGACATTTAGGATCATCCTGCCCATCAGCCGAAATGCAAAGAACGGCATCTCCTTTAGCTTCTTTCATACCAACTCTTATGGCAATATGGCTACCGCTTCTTTTGCTTAGTCTTAAACAAGTTATTTTATCATTACTAATATGACAGACTGTTTCATACGTGTTATCTAAGGAATGGTCATCTATAACAATAATTTTAAATTCATTAATTTCATCTATTTTATTAAGAATTCCCAGTAGTTCTTTTATGGTTAATTGTATATTATCGGCTTCGTTATATGCAGGTATTATCACAGACAGTTTCATTTTTTTACCCTTCTTAAGATTCTCGCAGGATTTCCAGCAACAACTAAATACTCATCAACATTAGAAATAACATTTGAACCTAAACCTAAAAGGCTTCCCTTTCCAACAGAAATATCATTTTTTAAAACGCTGCCTGAACCAATATAGCATTCTTCACCTACAAAAACATTACCTGAAATAGTCACATTTGACCCTATACAACAATAGTTATTTATAGTGCTTTCGTGTGAAATGACTGTGTTAGGTAAAATAACACAATGATTACCGATTTTAACACCGCAACTTATAACAACGTTAGACATTAAAAGAACATTGTATCCAATTTTTGAATTTGACGGAACAGTCACAGAGGGATGAATAACAGTAGTAAAGCGAGATTCTGGAATACCTAAACTTTCAATAATCTCCTTACGTTTTATATAATTATCTGGATTCCCTGGTACTGCAAGAACGCTTGCATTTGGAAATCTTTTTAAAACATCCTTTCCTCCTAATACTTTTACACCATAATAATCTTTACCCCATATCGAAGGCTCATCATCTATAAATCCGATAATACTCCATTCATCATTAAACTTGTTCATTGCTTCAATAGATATAAGAGCCTCCCTTGCATTTCCTCCAAATGGAAATATGATAATCTCTTTAGACATTTTTTATTCTTTTAGCAATCTCTTCAATCTGTTTATTGTTCATTCCAGCAAACATAGGAAACAGTATAACCGAATCTCTTGCAAATTCAGAGTTTTTTAAAAATGCTTTTGAAAAGGAATACGGCTTTTCCTGATGCGCGTTCATTATTCCTCGGCGGGTTGAAATCCCCGCTTCCAACAAACACTGCATAAGTTTATCACGGCTTAAAGGAGCATTTTTTAAGACTCTTACGGGGTAACTTTGCCAGTTGGTTCGACAATATCTGGGTTCTTTTGGTAAAGCCAACCATGATATATCATCTAATTGTTCGCGATAATAATCTGCAATTTGGCGTCTTTTTGAAACTATCTCTGGCAATTTCTTTAGTTGTTCAATACCAACTGCTGCCTGTATATCTGACATTTTATAATTATAGCCGGTTTCTAAATATTCCTCGAAAATAACCTTTTTTGCACCATGTCTGACTATATCAGAAACACTCATCCCGTGTTGTCTAAGCAATCTGAATTTTTTGTCATATTCAGGATTATCTGTTGTTAACATTCCTCCTTCTCCTGTGGTAATAAGCTTACGCGGGTGGAAACTAAAACATGTAATGTCCCCGTGCGGTTTACCTATTTTTTCCCAAGAATTAGCATTATCAAAAGATATTTCGCTTCCAGCAGCACAAGCCGCATCTTCCACAACTGGAATGTTGAACCTATCAGCAATCGATAATATTTCTTTTAAATCACACGGCATCCCCATCTGGTGAACCGGCATAATAC